>NZ_LZJA01000027.1:0-4126 GCF_001666785.1 Mycobacterium sp. E3305
CGCGCCCGCCGCTGGCCGAGGGCGAGGCGAAGTTCGTCGGCGACCCCGTCGCCCTCGTCGTCGCCGAGAGCCGGTATGTCGCCGAGGACGCGCTGGAACTCATCGACGTGGACTACGAGCCGCTGCCCGCCGTCACCGACTTCACCCGGGCGCAGGCCTGCGACGTGCTGGTGCACGACGCCTACCCGAACAACGTCGCCGGCGGGATGGGCGGGGCCCCGCCGGACGAAGAACTGTTCGCCGGCGCGCCGTGCGTCGTCAAGGAGAACATCTACCAACAGATCTATGCGCCGGTGCCGATCGAAACCCGCGGCCTGGTCGTCGAATGGACCGCCGCCACCGGAGAACTCACGATGTGGGCGTCCACCCAGACCCCGCACGAACTGCGGGCGTTCTGCGCCCGGCTGTTAGGCATTGCGGCACAACGGGTTCGGGTCATCATGCGCGACACCGGCGGCGGCTTCGGCCAGAAGGTCGTCCCGATGCGCGAGGACATGTGCATCATGCTGGCCGCCCGCAAGGTGCCGGCCGCGCTGAAGTGGATCGAGGACCGGCGGGAGAACCTGATGTCGGCCGGGCAGGCGCGGCACGTCGACGGCACCGCCCGCATGGCCTTCGACGACGAGGGCAACATCGCGGCGGCCGACATCGACTTCGTCCAGGACATCGGCGCCTACCCGACGCCTTATCCGGTGCTCACCACGGCCGCCATCGGCATGTTCTTTCCGGGCCCCTACCGGGTGCCCAAGGCCAGCTTCAACTACAAGACGGTGTTCTCCAACACCAGCGGCCTGGCCGCCTATCGCGGCCCCTGGCAGTACGAGACGCTGGCCCGCGAGATTCTGCTGGACATCGCCGCGCGCAAGATGAACATGGACCCGGTCGAGCTGCGCCGGCGAAACCTGTTGCGCCGCGACGAGATGCCCTATTTCAACCCCAACGGCATGCCGTATGACCACGTCGCCCCGATCGACACCTTCGAGCAGGCCGTGAAAATCCTTGACCACGAAGGCTTTCGCAAAGAGCAGGCCGAGGCGCTCGCGCAGGGCCGCTACCTGGGATTGGGGTTCTCGGCCTACATCGAACCGACAGGCGCGGCGACCGGCCACCTGGCCACTGAGGGTTGCACCATCCGCATGGAGCCCACCGGCAAGATCAACGTGTACGTCAACGGCGGCTCGAGCGGCAACAGCATCGAGACCACGGTCGTGCAGCTGACCGCCGACGCGCTGGGCGCCGACATCGACGACGTCGCCACTATCCAGGGCGACACCGCGGTCACCCCGTACGGGGCCGGGACGCAGGGCAGCCGCAGCGCGCCCATGACCGCCGGGGCCGTCAACGAGGCGGGGGCGCTGCTGCGCGAGAAGATCGTGGCACTGGCCGCCCACCACCTCAAGGTCGCAGAATCCGAAGTGGACCTGGCGTTTTCGGTGGCCAGCGTGCGCGGCGAGCCCGACAGGTCGGTGCCGTTCGGCAAGCTGGCGTACGTCGCGCACTACTCGCCGCAGCTGCTGCCGCCGGGGATGTCGGCCAACCTGGAGGCGACCGCCCGGTTCAACTCGACCAATCCCATCCACTGGTCCAACGCGACGCACGCCTGCACCTGCGAGGTGGACGTGGCCACCGGCAAGGTGACGCTGCTGCGCTACATCGTCAGTGAGGACGTCGGGCCGATGATCAACCCCTCGGTGGTGGAGGGCCAGATCGCCGGCGGCACCGTGCAGGGCATCGGCGGCGCCCTGATGGAGGACTTGGTTTACGACGACGACGGCAACCCACTGGCAACGACTTTCGTCGACTACCTGCTGCCCACCGCCACCGAGGTACCGCCGATCGAATTCGGCCACGTCGAGATACCCGGACCGGGGCCCGGCGGCTATAAGGGCGCAGGCGAGGGCGGGGCCATCGGCTCGACGCCGGCGGTGATCAACGCCATCAACGACGCGCTCGCGCCGCTGGGTGTGACGGTCACCCGGCTGCCGGCCAGCCCGGCGTCGATCGCGGCCCTGCTGGAAGCGGTGCAACGATGAAGCCGGCCGCGTTCGACTACCACCGGCCCGACAGCATCGACGACGCCGTGCGCCTGCTGGCCGAATTGGGCGACGACGCAAAGATATTGGCGGGCGGCCAGAGCCTGGTGCCGATGCTCGCGATGCGGCTGGCCTACTTCGACCACCTGATCGACATCTCCCGGCTGCCCGAGCTGCAGGGCATCGACCGCAGGGGTGCCGAGCTGTGGATCGGCGCCGGCACCACCGAGGCTGCCGTTGGCTCCGATGACGTAGTGCGCCAAGCGGTTCCGCTGCTGGCCCGGGTGACGCCGTTCGTCGGGCACTTCCAGATCCGCAACCGCGGCACCCTGGGCGGGTCGATCGCGCACGCCGACGCCGCCGGCGAATACCCCGCGGTCGCCCTGACGCTGGACGCGGTGATGGAGGTCCAGTCGCCAGGCGGGCGGCGCGAGATCGCCGCCGCCGACTTCTTCGCCGGCGTCTGGGAAACCACCATGGACTCCGACGAGGTGCTGACCGGGGTGCGGTTCCCGATCTGGGACGGCAGATGCGGGTTCGCCGTCGAGGAATTCTCGCGCCGCCACGGCGATTTCGCGATCGCCGGCGCACTGGTGGCCGTCCAGCTCGACGACCAGGACCGGGTGTCGCGCTGCGCGATCGGGCTGCTGGGCATGGGGTCCACGGTCCGGCGCGCGACGGCGGCCGAGGTCGCGGCCCTCGGAAGGCCGGTCGGCGAGCTGGTTCCCGAGGAGATCGGCCGGGCCGCGATGAGCGGGCTCGACGAGGTTCCCAACGACCTGCAGGGGACGGCGGCGTACCGGTTGAAGGTCGGCGCCACGATGGCCGCCCGCGCCTGGACACGAGCTACAGCCGAAGCAGCCACGGGGGCCGACAATGCCTGAACACCCAATCGAACTGTCCGTCAACGGAACTCCGGTCACCACCGTGGTCGAACCGCGGATGACGCTGGCCGACTTCCTGCGCGAGAAGTGCGGGCTGACCGGCACCCATCTGGGCTGCGAACACGGCGCGTGCGGGGCCTGCACGGTGCTGCTGGACGGCGCGGCCGTGCGCTCGTGCCTGATGTTCGCGGTGCAGGCCGACGGGACCGAGGTGACGACGGTCGAAGGGGTCGCGGAACCCGACGGCACGCTGTCGCCAGTGCAGTCGGCGCTGCGCGAGTGCCACGGGCTGCAATGCGGCTTCTGCACGCCGGGTTTCGTCATGTCGCTGACCGCGCTGCTGCGCGACAACCCCGATCCCAGCGACCACGAGATCCGGGAGGGCCTGTCCGGCAACTTCTGCCGGTGCACCGGCTACCAGGGCATCGTCGCCGCCGCCCGCCGGGCCGCCGAGACCCAGTCGGTCACGCAGCGATAAAGGTTCACCATCGGCGTGGCATCGACAGCTGCGCGGTTGCACGGGATTTCGTTACTGCGCGCGTAATCTGATTTCCCAATATTGCTGATAATCGGGAGTGGCGCGTGCGGTTTTCGCAAAGGGCACGGTGGAGCCTTGCCGGTGGGTCCCTGCTGATCGCGCCCGTGCTGGTCAGCCCGGCACTGATCGACGCCTGTTCCAGCACCATCGCAGGCCGGCCGGTCGCCGCGCCGGGGGCCGGCCCGGTCGAACCCACGTTCCCCACCCCCAGGCCGTCGGCAGCGCCGCCGGCCCCGACGGCCAGCCCAGCCCCGGGCCTGCCGACGACGCCGGCCAACCCGACCGCACCGGCCGGCGCGATCCCGCTGCCGCCGGACCAGAACGGCTACGTCTTCATCGAAACCAAGTCGGGCACCACCCGCTGCCAGATCAACAAGGACACCGTCGGCTGCGAAGCGCCGTTCACCAACTCCCCGCTGCAGGACGGCGAACACGCCAACGGCGTCAGCGTGGACTCGGCCGGCAAGGTGCAGTGGGTTTTGGGCAACCTCGGCGCCATTCCCACCGTGCAGATCGACTACAAGACCTACAACGCCGCCGGCTGGACGATCAACGCCACCGCCGACGGCACCCGCTTCACCAACGACCACACCGGCCACGGCATGTTCGTCAGCCTCGACAAGGTCAACACGTTCTAAAGGCAGGTCCGGATCGCTCGGCTGCGCCGTCCC
>NZ_LZJA01000028.1:0-161983 GCF_001666785.1 Mycobacterium sp. E3305
TTCCCCCATGATGTTCTCGGTCATCCGCGTCCGTGCGATGGGGGCGATAGCGTTGATGGCGATGCCGTTGCGGGCACCTTCGATGGCGAGAACGTGCATCATGCCGATGAGGCCCATCTTGGCCGCGCCGTAGTTGGCTTGACCGAAGTTCCCGAAAAGTCCGGTGCCGGAAGTGGTCTGAACGATCCGTCCGTAATTCTGTGCCCGCATGATCGGCCACACGGCCCGCGTCACGTTGAATGCGCCGGCGAGGTGTACCGATATGACCGCATCAACCTGCTCGGCGGTCATGTTCTTGAAAGCCGCGTCGCGCAGAATCCCCGCGTTGTTCACCAGAATATCGACCCGGCCGAAGGCGTCCATGGCCGTTGCCACGATCGCGGCGCCGCCGTCCTCGGTGGCCACCGAGTCCCCGTTGGCGACCGCGGTGCCGCCCGCGGCTGTGATCTCGTCGACCACGGCCTGGGCCGCCGACGTCGACGCGCCGCTGCCGTCCACGGCGCTGCCCAGGTCGTTGACCACGACGCGGGCACCGCGCCGTGCGAGCTCGAGGGCGTGACAGCGGCCAAGCCCGCCACCGGCGCCGGTGACGATGGCCACCTGGTTATCGAAAGTCATTGACTGCATAGGTGAGAGGTTACATTTACTCAATCGAGAGCAGTAATTTGCATTGGAGGGGACATCCATGGGCGGCCCGACTGAACTGCTGCCGCATGCGCGTCGGCGCGCCGAGGCGCTGCGGCCCCGGTACCGCGCCGCCGGCCTGTGGACCGGGGAACCGTTCGACATGGTGCGCTCCGCAGCCGCCCGGCATCCCGGCCGTCCAGCGGTGGTGGACCGAGGCGCCGAACTCACCTACGGCGAGCTGGACGAGCGCATCGATTCGGCCGCCGTGGCCATGGCAGACGCCGGTGTCGTGCCGGGCAGCGCGATCGTCTTGGTGGTCGGCAACGACGTTGACTCGGTGGTCGCGATCCACGCGGCGTTGCGGGCGGATGCGATGGTGCTGCTCGTGCCGCGTAGTGCCGGGGCCAAACACGTCGCCGACATTCTCACCCGCACCCGGGCGCGGCTCGGCGCGGCGCCGAACTGGACGGCGGTCTCCGAGCCGGAATTATCCGGGCTGTGCCGTTGGATCGAACTCGGTGCCGGTGAGCGCTTGGCCAGCGATCCGCCGCGCCCGGCGCGGCCGGCCGACGAACCATCCTTCGTGCTCTACACCTCGGGTACGACGTCTCGGCCAAAGGGCGTGATCCACTCGCTCAGCACATTGGCCAAAGCGTCGGCGAACTACATTGCGGCGGCGGGCCTGGGTTCAGAAGACCGGATTTTTCTGATCAGCCCGCTGGCGTCGGTCACCGGTGTCTTGCAAGCGCTGTTCATCGGACCGATGCTCGCAATACCGGTGATTCTCGAGGACCGTTGGAACCCGTCGGCGACGTGCGATCTGCTGGTCACCTCGGGTGCGACGTGGTACGGCGGTCCGGACCGGCTGCTCGACCGGATACTCGATGAGGCCGTGGCGCGCGACGCCGTCGTCCCGCTGCGGGCGGTTTATCTCGGCGGCACGACGCTGGACCGGCGGATCGTCGAACGCGTCGAAGACGAATTCGGCATCGTCGTCATGCGTGCGTATGGGTCCTCGGAGGCACCGGTAAGCACCTCCGGTCTGCGGGGCGAGTCGCGGGCGGTGCGCCATGCCGACGACGGAGTGGCGCTCGACGATGTCGAAGTGCGCGTCGGATCCGCGGCCGAATCCGCCGAATGCTGCATCAGGGGGCCGCACACGTTCCTCGGATACACCGACGCCGAGGACGACAAGATGGCGTTCGACGGCGACTGGTTCCGCACCGGCGATGTGGCGGACATCGTCGGCGACCGGGTGCGGATCGTCGGCCGCATCAAGGACATCGTGATTCGCAACGGGCTGAAGATCCCGGCGGCCGAGGTGCAGGAGGCCGTTTCTCGGATCGCCGGGGTCCGCGAGTGTGCGGCCTATGCGGTCGCCGACGACACCACCGGAGAGCGGCTGGCCATGGCAATTGTGCTCGAACCCGACGTCGATATCACTCTGGCCGAGGTCGCCGTCGCTCTCGTATCCGAGGGGATGCCGAAATACAAACTGCCGGAAGAACTCGTGCTGTGGGACGAGCCGCTTCCAATCAACGCCAACGGCAAGATCGACCGCGCGAAGCTTGACGAAGGGTCGGTCGGGCGGCGCCGTTTGCTCGCCGACCGTCTCGCGACTGCGGGATAACGGGCAGCCGGCGAAGCTTAGGCGCGTGCCGGGCGGAATACCGGTACGACGAATCCATCGCCGTCTTCGCGGAAGGCAACCATCAGATCCATGTCTGCGCGCAGGTCTTCGATGGCGCAATCCTCGACGACGGTCATCAGCCGTGGCCCCTCTTCGAGGTCCACCATTGCCAGTACGTACGGAACATGGGCGTCGAAGGGCGCGGCGTTCTGGTGGATGACGCTCCAGGTGTACAGCCGCGCGCGTCCGGTGGCCGGCGCCAATTCGACGTCCTCGCACCAACAGTGCGGGCAGAACGGCCGTGGGTACAACGAGGCCCGACCGCAGGACCGGCATCGGTTGACCGTCAATCTGCGGTCCTGCGCGGCCGCCCACCAGGCCTGTCCGTCGGTGTCGATCGTGGGCCGATCGGGTGCCGTCACTACTGCCTCCCGAGAATCATCGTGGCGCTGTGGGTGAAGAACCCGCCCATGGCGTGCACACAGGCCAACCGGGCCCCGCCGACCTGGCGCCGCCCGCATTCGCCTCGCAACTGCCGCACCGCCTCGACCATGAGGAACATCCCTCGCATACCGGGATGGCAGGAGGCCAGCCCGCCTCCGTCGGTGTTGGTCGGCAGCGCCCCGCCCGGGCGCAGCGCACCGGATTCGATGTACGGTCCCCCTTCGCCCTTGGCGCAAAAGCCCAGATCTTCCACGGTCAGCAGCACGGTGGACGTGAAGGAGTCGTAGAGCTGGCACACGTCGATGTCACCCGGGCCGACGCCCGCCTGCGCGAAGGCTCGCGGGCCCGAGCGGGCGGCGGCCGAGGTCGTGAAATCGGGCCATTGGCTCATGCTGACGTGGGATGTCGCGTCGGCCGACCCTAGAATCCAGATCGGCTCTTTCGCGCAATCCTTGGCCACCCGCTCGCTGGCCAGCACGACGGCGCCACCACCGTCGGTGCGCAGGCACACATGCTTGGAGGTGAACGGGTCGGCCAGCATCGGTGCGCTCGCCACGTCGGCCACTGTGATGCGGTCGCGCTCAAATGCGTTCTCGTTCATGGCCGCCCACTCGTGGGCGGCGACGGCGACTTCCGCCAGCTGGTCGACGGTCGTGCCGAATTCGATCATGTGTCGCCTGGCCGCCATGGCGTACTTGGCGATCAACGTCGCGCCGTACGGCGTCTCGTACTGCAGGACGCCTCCGGTGCCCATGGCGGCGGCGGACGGTCGCACCCGGCGCTTGACGTCCGAGCGCGCGGTCGATCCGTACGTCAACAAGGCGACCTCGATCTGCCCCGCCGCGATCGCTGCCGCGGCGTGACCGGCCATGACTTCCCACGAGGATCCTCCGACGTTGGTCGCGTCGACCCAGTCGGGGCGCAGACCGAGGTACTCGCCGACCTCGACCGGCGGAAGCAACGTCCCATGAGCGCCGAAACCGTCGACGTCGTCCTTCGTCAGGCCCGCATCGACGACCGCGCGCCGCGAGGACTGCGCCATCAGCGCCATGGCGGTCTTATCGGGAACTCGACCGCAGTCGGAAAGGGCTGCGCCCACGATAGCGACGCGATTCGGCGGCATAGCTCATGGTTATCACACCGCCGCCCGCTCGATAACGACAGTTCGCAGAAAGATGGAAACCGCATTCTCGGTCGGCTACCGTGAGCCTATGACGACGGCGCTGCGGGACGCCTTGCGAGGACACCCCCTGGTGCTGTGCCTGGCTCTGCTCAACTCACGCACCCCTGATGTTCCCGCGGTTGCGGCGGCCTGCGGGTACGACGCCGTTTATGTCGATCTCGAACACACATCCACGTCATTGGAAACCGCACAGATGCTCTGCATGAGCGCGCTCGGGGCGGGGATATCCGGTCTGGTGCGGGTGCCGTCGCACGACGCCAGCGTCATTGCCCGTGTGCTGGATGGCGGGGCAGTGGGAGTGATTGTCCCGCATGTGAATTCGAAGAGCGAGGCGGAGGCGGTGGTTCACGCCGCGCGGTTTCCCCCGCTCGGCCATCGATCGATATCGGGTCCCAACGCTGTCAGCGGATTCGGGCAGCGTCCGGCGACACAATTGGTCGAGGTGCTCGAACGGCGCACCGTCGTGGCCGTGATGATCGAGACTCCGCAGGCGGTCGAAGCTTGCGAGTCCATCGCGTCGGTGACGGGTTCGGTATAGATGGCTGTCGGCATCCGGTCCTCCTGAATGGGTTGGCTCACTGCGGCTATTGGTCGTCGTTCGTGCAAATCGGTTCGCGCGGTGACTCGCTCAGCCCGCGGAGCGCTTGCGCGCGCGTGGTGGCCGGAATAAAGTCCCTCGAACTGCTCAGTCGTTTCGTGGGGATGGGTTTGCGGTTCATCTCGGCGGGGACCGACATTGGGATGATGACGGAGGCGGCCACCACGCGCGCGCAAGCGCTCCGCGGGCTGAGCGAGTCACCGCGCGAACCGATTTGCACGAACGACGACCAATAGCCGCAGTGAGCCAACCCATTCAGGAGGACCGGATGCCGACAGCCATCTATACCGAACCCGTCACCGACACGATGGCGTGGACCGGGGCCGACTTCACGAGCAAGGAGGACTTCGCGTTCGACTTATCGGCCCGCAACGTAGCGGCTTTGGAATCGATCCTGGCCAAGACGGCGAACAAGGACCGAGACGACATCACGCCCGAGGACGCACGGCACCCGGATCTCGACGACGATCTGGCCCGGCTCTACCGGGAACTAATGTTCGGCAAAGGCTTGGCCTGCGTGCGCGGCTTTCCGGTCGAACAGCACTCGATCGAGGAACTCGAACGAATTTACTGGGCGTTCTGCACGCACCTCGGGTATCTCGTGTCGAACAACTCCTTCGGTCACCGGATGGTGCGCGTGCAGGAGGAGATCCTGCCGGGTGGCGTACAACCCGCCCGGGGCACCAAATCCCGGGCTGAGCTGGCGATGCACAACGACGCCGCCGACATCCTGTCGCTGCTGTGTGTGTATCCCGCGGCGCAGGGTGGGGAGAGCCAGTTCGCCAGCGGGCCTGCTGCGCACAACCGGGTTCTGGCGGAACGGCCGGATCTGCTCGAAGTGCTCTACCGGGGGTTCCCGCATCATCGCCGCAGCGAGCAGCCCGACGACCAACCCGACGTGACGCCCTATGACGTGCCCGTCTTCTCCCAAATCGACGGACGAATCTGCATCAACTTCACCTACAGCAGCATCCTGCCCGCGATGCACGCCCTGGGCCGTGAGTTCACGCCACAAGAGGTCGAGGCGGTGGATCTACTGCGCAACATCCTGGTCGAGCAGCAAGTCGAATTCCGACTGGAATCCGGCGAGGCCGCGGTGGCCAACAACTTCGCGATGTGCCATTCGCGGTCCGACTTCGTCAGCAGCAATGATCCGAAGAAGGCGCGCTGCTTCCTGCGGGCGTGGATGGAAGTGCCGCGCGAAGACCGCCGACTGCCGATCGGCCGTGAGTACTTCCACATGGAGAACAAGGACCTGCGCCTCGGATACGACGTAGTCGAGGGCCGCGACGGCGCCATCGCCCGCAACGACTACAAGAACGTCAACACCGAACTGGCCGAAATGTTCAAGGCGGCGCAGGCGAAACCCAAAGTCAAGAACACGTGAGCGTTCGTCCGCGTCTGGTTTACGAGCGGTGGACGGATCCCGTGGCCGGCGAGATCCTCGAAAATGCCGACGTCGACCTGGTCAAGCTCGACTTGACCGCGGCCGACACGGACAGCTGGGCCATCTTGGAATCCGCACACGGATACCAGGTCGCCACCCGCACGGACGTGGCCGGCTACGCCGGCGGTGCGCAGTGGCTGGCCGGGCCGGATTTGCTGCGACGGTGTCACAAGCTTCTCGCCGTGTGCTCGGCGGGCGCGGGGTACGACGTCATCGACGTGGACGCGTGCACACGCGCCGGAATCGCGGTGTGCAACAACTCCGGGCCGGGCGCGGAGGCGGTCGCCGAGCACGCGCTGGGCTTTATGCTCGACCTGGCCAAGAAGATCACCGCGGGAGACCGGATGCTGCGAGCCGGTTCCCTCAGCGATCGAATGGTCCTGCGGGGCAATCAGTTGATGGGCAAGACGCTGGGTGTCATCGGGCTCGGGGCGATCGGTGGGCGCCTGGTTGAACTGTGCGCGCCGTTCGATATGGAGGTCCTCGTTTTCGACCCTTACCTCGACGAGGCGAGCGCGCGAGCACGCGGGGTGCGAGCCGTCGCGCTTGCCGAACTGCTCGAGCGCTCGGACTTCGTCCAGGTGACCTGTCCGTTGACCAGTGAGACCGAGGGATTGATCGGCAGTCGGCAGTTCGCGGCGATGAAGCCGACAGCGTTCTTCATCACCACAGCGCGCGGACCCGTCCATGACGAAACCGCGCTCCTCGAAGCGCTCCGCACCGGAGGAATCGCCGGGGCGGGGTTGGATGTGTTCCATGAGGAACCACCGCGCCAGGAAAATCCGTTGCTGCAGCTTGCCAATGTGGTGGCGACGCCCCACACCGCGGGTATCACGGTCGAGGCCACGCGCGATATCGCCGTTGCCACGGCCACGCAGTGGCAGACGATCTTCGGCGGCGGTGTGCCACCACGGCTACTGAATCCCGATGTCTGGCCCCGCTTCTGCGACCGATTTCAAGACGCATTCGGATTTCGTCCCAGCGCCACAGGCGTTTTGGAGAGCGGGGGTCGGATCAGATGAGTCAGTACAAAACGATCGACGTCGAGGTGCGGGATCACACCGCTTGCGTGACCCTCAACCGCCCCGAGGTCCTCAACGCGATCAACGACGAGATGATCGCCGAACTGTCGATCGCATACTCGGAAATCGAACGTTCCCAACAGATCTGGACGGTCATCATTACGGGCGCCGGACGCGCCCTGTGCGTAGGCGCGGACGTCAACAAGGCGGCCGACCACGACATGGACAACGCGGCCGGAATCGACAACCAGGGCGAGCCCATCCTCAGCTCGATGCGCCAGTGGGACGCGCCCCAAGAGGCTACGCCGCCGTGGCTGCAGATGACCAAGCCGATCATCTGCGCCGTCAACGGCATCGCCTGCGGAGCGGGACTGGATCTCGTGACGACCGCGGATATCACCGTCGCGTCGGAGCACGCGACGTTGATGGATCCGCATGTCAGCATCGGCGTGACGTCCGGGCGCGAAGGGGTGCGGCTTGCCCGGATTCTGCCGCTGCCCGTCGCGATGCGGTTGATCTTGATGGGCAAGCACGAACGACTCGACGCCCAACGGGCCTACGACCTGGGTATCTTCACCGAGGTGGTGGCGCACGACTCATTGGTGGACCGGGCGTGGGAGATCGCCGGAATCGTCAATTCAAATGCGCCACTGGCGGTACGAGGTTCGCGGATGGCCGTGCGCAAGGGTCTCACGCTGCCCATCTATGAGGCCGAACTGCTCGCCGAGAACTATCGGATGAAAGTCGCGCTGACCAAGGACGCCGTCGAGGGGCCGCGAGCCTTCCTCGAAAAGCGCAAACCCGACTGGAAGGCGTTGTAGTACCCGCGATCCGAAATCCCCGGAGCCAGTTGTTCACACCATGCCGAAGAACGTTTTGGCGTTGGTGGACAACACCTTCCGCTTTGTCTCCTCGTCCAGGCCCTCCGTCGCCTTATTGGCGACCTCCAGGCTCCTCGGCCAGTTGGTGTCGTTGTGCGGGTAGTCGGTCTCGAACATCAGCTGGTCGGGGCCGACGAGATCGAGGATGCGGAAGGCGACCGGGTCGCCGAAGGTGGAGAAGTAGACGCGCCCCGGCACCTGATTGCTGGGCGGTTCGGTCAACAGGGGATGAATGCCGCCCCAGGCCCGACGGTCCTCCCAGACCTCGTCGACACGCTGCAGGTAGTAGGGAATCCAGCCGGCCTGCGCCTCGGCGAATGCGATCTTGAGGTCCGGAAATTGAACGAGCTTGGCGGAGAACAGCCAGTCGACCAACGCGATCGTGCAGTTGACCGCCATGAGCGCGCTGGTAACCACGTGCGGAGAGTCGGGCGAGGACTTGGTGAGTGAGGAACTCGACCCGATGTGCAACATGATGCCCACTTGGTTGCGCTCACAGGACGCGAAGAAGGGGTCCCAGTAGCCGCTGTGGATGGAGGGCAGGTCGAGACGGCTGGGTAGCTCGGAGAAGCACACCGCGCGCATTCCCTTGGCGGCAACCCGTTCGACCTCCTTGGCGGCGAGTTCGACGTCCCACAGCGGAATGATCCCCAGCGGGATCAGCCGCCCGTTCGAGCTACCCCCCCATTCGTCGATCTGAAAGTCGTTGTAGGCCTCGACGCAAAGTCTGGCGAGTTCCTTGTCCTTGCCGTAGAGAAAACGTTGGCCGCAGAAGCGGACCAGCGTGTTGGGGAAGCAGGCCGAGGCCTCGATGCCTGCGATGTCCATGTCCGCGAGCCGGTCCGCCGGGCGAAAGCAGCCCGGACGCATCTCGTCGTAGGTGATCGGGTCGGTGCTGAGCTCGTCGAGGTCGTAGCCGGCGGCGGCACTGATGAGGGGGATCGGGATGACCGCATCCTCGTAGTGCCAGATATCCGCGTCACGGCCGTCGGGATCCTCGACGAATGCGACATCGGACGTGACGCTCGGGTCCATGCGCCCCTTGGTGCGAACGATTCGCGGCCCGATGTCGCGGTAGCGCTCCGGCAGCCTGCTTGTCCACAGATCGGCCGGTTCCACCAGGTGGTCATCCGGCGAGACGATCAGAATGTCTGCACTCAACGCTGCACTCCTTCGACGGCCCGCGGCTTCAATTCGCGGCGCACTGATTCGTAGAGAGAATGACCGTTTCCACGGTACCGCATGCGATTCGATCCGAGGTACGCGGGGACGCTTGGCTGGCCAGGAACACCCCGCGGTGTCGCGCGCCTGGTAGGGCGCCATCGCGGCCGTGCCCGGAAAGCCTTCTCCGGCAGGGCGGCACGCGCGTCGACAAAACCCGACGGAGGATGGAAACCGTCAATCACGCAAAGCGGCAATCAACATACCCGGGTAGGTAGGACGCACATTTTCGCGTGCGGGCGAGTATTCTTGTTCGCACTATGCCTACGAAGAAGCCCGCCGGCCGCCCGATCGAAACCGGCTTGGAACTTGTTGACAACGACGTCGAGGTGCCCGGCACCTGGCAGCAACGCACGATCGAGCGGCGCCTGAGCACCGCGCGGGCGCGCGCCCTCGCCCGCAGTTCGCGGTTTCTGGCCACCGCCCTGGAGTTGGTGGAGGAGTCCGGTAAGGCCGACTTCACGATCCAGACGCTCATCGACCGGTCGAACCTGAGCTTGCGAGCGTTCTACCAACACTTCGCGGGCAAGGAAGAACTTCTGTTGGCGCTCTACGAGAACGTCACCAGTCAATTCACGGAGGACATCCGGCAGGAGGTCGCCGCGGCCGACGGCCCGATGGAGCAACTCGAGGCGTTCTGCAGGGGCGTCCTGTCCCGCGCGGAATCTTCGGAAGCGGTCGGTGGCCGGGTCATGACGATCTACAACCTCAGCCTGGAGATCGAGCGGCCGGATGACTTTGCCAAGGTGTGGGAACCCCACCAGAAGCTGCTGACGAAGATCATCACGTCGTGCGCCCGGGCCGGGCTGGTGCGCACGGACATGACCCCCGCCCAGCTGACCACGCTGCTGAACACCACCCTCACCGCGCTCGCGCAGATTGGCGTCTTCCACCTGGGTGGCGGCAAGGACCCCAAGCTGACGGAGGACCAGTTGTGGGCATGGTGCAAACAGGCCGTCACGCCGCCCGTCGACGGCGCCAAGGCCCGGCCCGCACGCAAGGCGGCGCCGCGCACCACCGCGGCGCGCCGGGGCAAAAAGTTAACGGGGTAGGCCGAGACCTCGCTGCGCGATGATCGTTCGCTGAATCTCGCTGGTGCCCGCGTAGATCGTGGTGCCCAGCGAGAACCGTAGGGAGTGTTCGAACCGCCCATGCTCTGGGGCGGTCGGCTCGAGATAGCTGCGCAAGCCGTCGGCGCCGACCAATTCGACCACATCTTGGCTGGCGCGTTCGAGCGCCTCGGTGCTGAACAGCTTGGACATCGGGCCCTCGGCCACCGGTATCTCGCCCTGTTCGTGCATCCATACGCATCGTCGCTGCAGCAGCATCGACACCTCGGTCTCCATGGCGACTCGGGCGAGCCGGCGCCGGACGTCGGACTTGGCGATGGGCGGTGCGCCATCATCGGATCGGGTGCTGGTGGCCCAGTGTTCGGCATGATCCAGCAGTCGGATCAGGTGCGGGCCCCACCCCGATGCGTGCTCGTAGCGCAGCGAAAGCCCCAGCACCTCCCAGCCAGCGTCGACTTCGCCGATCCGCCACTCGTCCCCGACGCGGACGTCGCTGTAGAACGTGATGTTGGTCCGTTCTCCGGAGAGAGTCCAGACCGCCTGTGCCTCAAAGCCATCCGAGGCGCAAGGCACGAGAAACATTGTCAGACCTTGGTGCTTGGGCTTGTCGGGGCTCGTGCGTGCGAGCAGGAATATGAAGTCGGCGATGTGACCGTTGGTGGTGAACATCTTTGAGCCGTTGATCACCCAATCCGCATCTTCGCCAGATCCGTCGCGGACCGCCTTGGTGGCGGCCGCCGCGACATCCGACCCGCATTCGGGCTCGGTGAAGCCCAGCGCGATGGTGATGTCGCCGTTGAGGGCCCCGGCCAGAATGCGATCCTTCAACTCGGGAGTGCCGATCTCGCGGATGATCGAGGCCACCATCCGCGTAGTTTCGGAAAGATATACCGGCGCGTCACAACGCATGAGCTCCTCTTTGAGGATCTGCTCGTCCCATGCATCGCGGTTCTGTCCGCCGAACTCGACGGGCCAGCCCGGGGCGAAATACCCCTTGTCGACGAGACCTTTGGCGAACTCGTCGTCGTGGGCGACGCCGCTGCGGTAGATGCGCTCCTCGAACTCGGGGCTCAACACGTTTTGAAGGTGGTTGCGGACGCCGTCGCGGAAGCTTGCCGTGTCGGCATCGAGGTGAAAATGCATATGCATGGGCCAATCTGTCGTCGCACGCAGTCAAGGACGGTGCGTGTGATAATGCTAATCTCAAATCTGAGAGTAACCATATCCGCTTGTGTGAGGGACGTACGGTCGTGGACCTGAGCTTGACGAGTGAACAGCGGCAGCTGGTCGATTCGTTCGCCGCGCTGTTCACCCGTGAGTCGACCTCCGAGCGCATCCGGGCGGCCGAGCCGTCGGGCTTCGACGCCAAACTGTGGAAGGCGCTGCTTGAGACGGGTGCGGTTGAGATGGCAGTCGGTGAGGCCGCTGGAGGATGGGGTGCCTCGGAACTGGAACTCGCGCTGATCGCCGAACAATACGGCCGGGCACTCGCATCCGCGCCCCTCATCGAAGCGCAAGTCGCCGCCCGCGCGCTGGCTGAGGCCGGCCATACCGGCGCCGGGCTGCTGAGCGAGGTCCTCGCGGGCGAGCGACTGGCCACACTCGCGCCCCGTCCCGCACGCGATGGGCGGTTGGAACTGGTCCCGGCAGGGGCGGTGGCAGACTACGTCATCGCCCTCTCGGAGGAACGGTTGCTGGCGGTGCCGGTCGGGGATAACCGGAAAGCGGTGGGAAACCTCGCGTCAATGCCCCTGGCTGACATCACGATTGGCTCAAACGCCGTTGTGCTCGCCGACAGGTCCGCGGCGCGCGAGCTGTTCTCACGGGCGCTCGACCTGTGGCTGACCATGACCGCCGTCGCATTGGCGGGCGCTGCCAAGAGGGCCGTCGAGATCGGCGTCGAATACGCCAGACAACGCCACGCCTTCGGCACCGCAATCGGTTCCTTCCAAGCCGTATCTCACCCGCTGGCCGACAGCGCCACCGCCGCCGACGGGGCCAGGTTGCTCGGGCTCAAGGCGGCATGCGCCTTCGCCGACGAGCCCGATCGCGTTCGCGAACTGGCCGGCATGGCCTTCGCATTCGGGTACGAGACGGCGCGCGACGCGACGCGACGCAGCCTCCACATCCACGGCGGATACGGGTTCGGTATGGAGGGTGACATCCAGTTGTACTACCGCCGGGTCCGCGGCTGGGCAATGGTCATCGGCGATCCCGCGACCGCATTGGACCGCGTCGCCGATGCGCGTTACGGCGCGGTCGCGGGCTGAGTGGGGCCCCGGGGAGCAAGGATCGCGAAGCTCAACGTCGCCCGTGCCGCGAGCCGGTCTCGACCCACGTCGAATACGTCGACACCGACCACGATCATCCTCTTTCCCGCGCGGAGCAGCGTGGCACTCGCGCGCGCGGGGCCCTCGACAATCGGTGCCAGGAAATGGATGGACATGTCCGCGGTGCCCGCCCCGCTACCCTCACCCGCGTGCTTGACGGCGAGTCGCCCGCCGGCCACATCGATGAGCGTGGCGACCAACCCGCCCTGCAACGCGCCGCGGTAGTTCACCAGGTCCGGGCGGTTGTGCAGGTCGACGACGACCGACTCGTCGGTATCGACCACGTCGTAGAAGGGCAGCTGGCCGAACAGGTGACCGGGGATGGTCACCCCCATCGGTTGGGGCGCAGGCTGGCGGGACGACGTGGCGCTCACGCGTCGGACCGGACCTGGTCCTTGGCCGCCAGCACAACCGGGGGAGCGGTTCGCCAGTCCGGTACCCCCTGGGCCTCCCCGGCGGTCGGAACCTTGTCCTCGCGGATCTGCGCCCAGTGTGAGTGATTCAGTTGATGCAACGAGAAACACGACTGCAGCGCGTTGAAAAAGCCCATGTTGTCAACGGACTGGTTTACCGATTCCTTGATCAGCAACGCCGCCATCGTGGGGACCTGGGTGATGCGCCTTGCCAGCTCGAGTGTGCGCTCGGGCAGCTCTTCGCGCTTGAAGATCTTGCTGACCATCCCGATCCGGTAGGCCTCTTCGATTCCGATCGCGTCGCCGGTCAGCATGAGCTCTTTGGTGCGCCGCGGCCCGAACTCCCACGGATGGCCGAAGTACTCCATGCCGCACATGCCCAACCGCGTACCGACCACATCGGCGAAGCGCACCTCTTCGCTTCCGACGATCAGGTCACACGCCCAGATCAGCATCAGTCCCGCTGAGAACACATCCCCATGCACCTGTGCGATGGTGATCTTGCGGAGGTTTCGCCACCGAAGGTTGTTCTGAAAGAAGTAGTGCCATTCCTGCAGCATGGTTCTCTCGGCGCCGTCGCGGGTCCCGCCGTTGATCGTCACCGTGGGGTGCTGGCCCGGCCCCGGACTGAATTCCGCGCGCGCCTGCTTGGAACCGATATCGTGACCTGACGAGAACATCGGGCCCTCGCCGGCGAGGATGACCACGCGGACGTCGTCGTCGGCCTCCGCCCGCGCAAACGCGTCGTCGAGTTCGACCAGCATGCCGCGATTCTGGGCATTGCGCTGTTCGGGGCGATTCAGCGAAATGCGAATGATCATGCCGTCGTCGAAGGTCTCCCACTTCAAGAATTCGTAATCGTTCACCATCGGCCCTGCTTCCTCATCCCGTCCGGTAATGGTGTTATCTCTATATGAGAAGATATGTTCTCACGCGGTGGCCGAACTCGGCCGGAAGGGGTGCCCATGGCGGAGGGCCAACGCAGGCCGCGGGTGATTCTTTGGGGTCCGGGCCAGGTCGGTGTCGGCGCGCTGCGCGCCCTCATCGCGCACCCGGGTCTGGAGTTGGCCGCCGTGGTCGTCCACGCCGAAGCCAAGGACGGCAAGGATGCGGGTGACCTATGTGGAATGCCGGCGACCGGCGTCATCGCCACGCGGGATGTCGATGCCGCCCTGACGACGGACGCGGACGTGGTGGCCTATTTCGCTTCGGGCGACTATCGCTACCGCGAGGCGGCGCAGGACATAGCGCGCTGCCTGCGGTCGGGTAAGGATGTGGTGTGCACCTCACTGGTGCCGATGTGTTACCCACCCGCGGCGGACAGGGAAACCGTCGGCCTGCTCGAGGAGGCGTGCGCCGAAGGCGGCACCAGCTTCTTCAACAGCGGTGTCGACCCCGGGTGGGCCAACGACGTGATCGCGCTGACCATGACGGGCTTCAGCAGCCGCGTCGACGGCATCACCATGCTCGAGATTTTGGACTATGGGCCCATCAGACAACCCGACATCATGTTCGACTTCATGGGTTTTGGCTGCCCCCCCGACCATCCGGCGCCGCTGTTCGACACCGAGCGCCTGGCTGCGTTGTGGGCACCCATCGTGCATCTCGTTGCCGACGGTGTTGGCCTGCCGCTCGATCGCGTCGACACCACCATCGAGAAATGGTTGGCGACAACCCGATACGAGGTCGCATCGGGATGGATCGAGCCTGGCACGGTAGGAGGCATGCGATTCAAGCTGGCCGGAATGGTGGGCGGCGAGGAGCGCGTCACGCTCGAACACGTCACCCGCATGGGAGAGGAAGCGGCACCGGACTGGCCGCGGCACCCGTCACCCCACGGGGGTTACCGGGTCATCATCGACGGCATGCCGACCTACACCGTCGACATCGAGATGCATGGCCGCGGAAATAACATGCGCGGCCTGACCTACGCGACCGTCATGCGCGAGCTGAACGCCATCCCCGCCGTGATGGCCGCGCCGCCCGGGTTGCTGTCGACCCTCGACCTGCCTCTGGTGACCGGCCCGGCCCGCGGCGGAACCTGGCGGGGCGTGCTGCCCGCGAAGGGGAAGCCGTGAGCGAACAGCGCATCGCCCGGACGTCGGCCGACGTGTGGGAGGTGATGCGCACGGCGTCGGCCGTCCGGCGCTACCTCGACGAACCCGTACCCGATGAGGTGATCGAGGCCTGCCTGCGGGCGGCCAGCTGGGCGCCGTCCGGAGGCAATCAGCAGCCCTGGAAATTCGTCGTGCTCAGATCGAGTAGCGTGCGCGACGTGGTCACGGCAGCGGCGCACCGGACATGGGATGTGATGACCGAGTTCTATCGGTTCGCGATGCCGGCGGACGAGGCTGACGACCCCAAATCACGCGTGCTGCGAACGATGGCCGAACACATGAGCGTCGGTGGCGCCGCGCCGGTGCTGGTGCTGTTCTGCGTCCAGCCGCAGCGGGGGACCACCGAACTCCAGCAGGGCGGGTCCATTTTTCCCGCCGTGCAGAACTTCTTGCTGGCGGCTCGCGCGCAGGGCCTCGGCGCCGCAATCACCCTGTGGCACGGGTCCTGCGAGGACCAGCTGCGCTCGATGGTCGGCATTCCCGGCGACTGGAAGATCGCGACGTTGCTGACGGTCGGCTGGCCCAAGGGCGGACATCATGCCGTGCGGCGTAAACCGCTGGACGAGGTCGCGGCCATCGATCGTTGGGACCGGCCTTGGCACAAGACAGGGGAGTGACAGTGGGATACCCCGAGATCTCGTTGTACCTGCGCACCTTTACCGATGGCCCGCAACATGATTGGCGGGCGACGCTGGCAATGGCACGGGCGATGGATGGTGCGGGGATCGACCGTGTGGTCGTCTCCGACCATGTGGTGTTCGGCGAGAAGCTGGAGGCATACGCCGACCCCTCGGTCGGTGGTGCGTCCGGCGGCCGCCAACCTACGGGGCCCGACGGCAGCTGGCTGGAACCGCTCATCGTGCTCACCGCGATCGCTGCCACGACCGAGCGGATCCGGCTGGGGACCTCGATACTGTTGGCCGCCCTGCGGCGTCCCGCGGTCCTGGCCAAACAGCTGGCGACGCTCGATGTGCTTTCCGGCGGTCGCGTCGATCTCGGCGTCGGGGTGGGGTGGCAACGAGAGGAATACGAGGCAGCCGGACTGTCTTTCGCACACCGCGGGCGGCTGCTGGACCACACCTTGGAGGTCTGCAAGACGCTGTGGACCGAACAGCGGGCGTCGTATCACTCGCCCGAACTGTCCTTCGACGCGATCCACCAGATGCCGAAGCCGGTGCAACCCGGTGGTGTGCCGTGTTGGATCAGCGGCACGGTGAACCGCAACGTCGCGCGGCGAATCGCGCGGTTCGGCAGCGGTTGGATTCCCTGGGGCTCGGCATTTGCCGACCTGCCCACCTCGATAAGCAAGATGAAGGACAGCGTCGTCGCCGCCGGTGGCGACGCCGGCAATCTGCAAGTCCAAGGTGTCGCGCGCGCAGTGAAGGGCGACGGCGGATCGATCGACTACCCGGCATCGGTCGCGTCGGTACCGGCGCTGGTCGCGGCAGGCGTCACCGATGTCCGCTTCACGGTGACGGTCCCAGAGGAGGGCGAACGAGCGGTCGAAGTCCTCTCGCCGCTCGTGGAGGCGTTCCGCGACGTCACGCGATGATGCATCGACGTCGCGGGATCGGGCAGGAATCGACGGTGCGGCATGCAGTTGCGTGATCACGCGGGATCCGCGAAACCCGCTGTGATTCTTCATCCTTCAGGGACGGCGGTGAGCTTCGCCGACCTCGAGGCCGGCGCCAACAAGCTCGCGCACTTCATGCGGCGATCGGGGTTGGCCGCCGGGGACACCATCGCCATCCTCATGGAAAACAACGAACACATCCACACAGCGATGTGGGCGGCCAAGCGCAGCGGTTTCTATTACACGCTGGTGAACACCAACCTGAGCCACTCCGAGATCGCCTACGTCGTTGCCGACAGCGGCGCGAAGGCCATCGTCTCCTCGCGGTTGATGCGCGATGCGTGCCGGGAACTGTCCGACCGGCTCGGGGATGGCCTGCCGGCCGTGGCGTTGATGGCCGACGACGACCTCCGGGGCTGGCTGCGCTACCCGGAATGCGTGGCCGCCGAACCCTCGACGCCGATCACCGATGAGCGTGACGGCCGGCTCCTGCAGTACTCCGCGGGTAGCACCGGTCGCCCCAAGGGGATCCGCCGACCGCTGACATCGCCGAACTCCGGCGTTTCGAAGGTGTCGACACCCGTTTTCGAGGCGCTCGGGGTGGGCCCCGACTCGGTCTACCTGAGTCCAGCCCCGACCTACCATACGGCGCCGGCCATGTGGACCATGGCGGCGCAAGCCGCCGGCGCGACAACGGTCCTCATGCAGAAGTTCGACGCCGAACAGGCCCTCGAATGCATTCAGCGACACGGTGTCACGCATGCGCAGTTTGTGCCGACGATGTTTGTCCGGATGCTGCGGCTGCCAGAAGAGGCCAGGACGCGCTACGACCTCTCGACGTTGCGACGCGTCGTCCATGCCGCCGCCCCGTGTCCGCCCGAGATCAAGCGGCAGATGATCGACTGGTGGGGCCCGATCGTGGACGAGTACTACGGGTCATCCGAGGGCGCCGGCATCTCGTTCATCCGTGCCGACGAGTGGCTCGCTCACCCGGGCTCGGTGGGCAAGCCACTTCTCGGCACGCCGCACATCCTCGACGACGACCGTAGCGAGCTCGGCCCTGGACAGATCGGTGAGATCTATTACGAGGGTGGTTATCCCTTCGAGTACCTCAACGACGAAGCCCAGACGGCGGCGGCGCGCAGTGCGCAGGGCTGGGTCACCGTAGGCGATGTCGGCTATCTCGACGACGAGGGCTACCTCTATCTCACCGATCGTCGCAACCACATGATCATCTCCGGCGGGGTGAACATCTATCCTCAGGAGACCGAGAATTGTCTGATCGGTCACCCGCTCGTGGTCGACGCCGCCGTTTTCGGCGTGCCCGATCCGGTGATGGGGCAGTCGGTGACCGCAGTGGTGCAACTGGCGGATCCAGGCCTGGCTTCCCCGGTTCTCGCCGAGGAGCTGATCGCTTGGCTGCGAAATCGGCTGGCGCACTACAAGTGTCCCCGCAGGTTGTACTTCGAGGAGTGCCTGCCGCGCACCGATGCCGGCAAGCTGTACAAGCGGGAGCTGGTCGAGAAGTATGCGGGTATCTCCGGAGGCTAGGCGATCGTCAAACAGGCCTGGTCGAGTCGCCAGGCATACCATCATTGAGCGCTTCGCGGCAGTGGACGCGACAGGGCTCAAAGCATCCGTGGCCCGCCGAAGCCCGGAACCGCCCCTACCGGGATCAGCGCCAGTATGACGGCGAGAAGGATGAAGGAACGCAACGCTTTTGGCGTGGGCTCGCGCTCGATCTCCGGCCTGCCCGCCGCTAAGAGGATGAAGACCACGCCGACATCGAACGTCACGATCGTCAACCAGC
Organism: Mycobacterium sp. E3305; assembly: GCF_001666785.1. Classification (NCBI taxonomy): domain Bacteria; kingdom Bacillati; phylum Actinomycetota; class Actinomycetes; order Mycobacteriales; family Mycobacteriaceae; genus Mycobacterium; species Mycobacterium sp. E3305. Next base: position 18,367 of record NZ_LZJA01000028.1, read on the forward strand.
GGGTCCAGTCATAGCCGGTCACAAAAACTGGGCAGATCAACAGGAGCCCGCCGGCGACCCACGTCATCCGGCCCCGCAGCGCCTCGACAAACGTGCCGAGCGACACCCCCGATATGGCGCTGAGTCCCCACATGGTCAGCGCGAGGGCACCGGCGCCGAAGATCAGCGAGACCGTGAGACCGAGCATGCCGATGTGGCCGACGGCGCGGACAGCATCGCCGATTCCGTTGTCGTAGTTCGGCATCACGTTGCGGCACACCCAGTCGTGATAGTCGGTTCGAACGGATTGCCCGTCAACAACGTAGTGCAGCAGCGACGCCGGCGACGTGACCGTCGCGAACGGGTTGGGCATCACGTGACGGGGCACCGACGCACAAAGCTGAGCCGCGATGTCGTGGCGGCCGAAGGCCGCCACGGCGGCCGTCGTGCAGACACCCGGCGTCACCGCCAGCAGGGCGCCCGGGCCCCGGCCGTTTTCCAGCGCACCACCCAGGGCGACGATCGCCAACACGGCGCCCAGCGCGAACTGCAGCCCGATCGCCTCGTGTACCAGTGTCAGCGCCGCGATGGCGGCGCCGTAGGCCGCACAGCATGCCATCGCGATATTGCGGGAGCGCACCAACACCAAAGCGGAAGAAAACAACGCCAGGGCGGCCCCGCCGAACAGGTCCGGCCGGGCCGAGTACGCGGCGAACGGGACACCGAAGGGGAGCAACGGGATCAGCAACACAACCATCAGCCCGCGCTCTGACCGGCCGCGACCCAACAACACCACGCCCGCGACCGCTGCCAGACCGCACAGATAGACCGCCGTCGAGAGCCACCGCAAACCGAGCGCGACCGCGAAGTAATGTCCGGGGAGCAAGCGAACCAGTTCACCGGCGAGTCCGCGGCGGACGAACCCATGCGTGTAATCGGCGGCGTAGTACGACATCCAGTACACATCGAGCGGAACGACCTTGATCGCGAACCACAGGACGACCAGGGCCCAAGCCGCGATCGCGGCGGCGCAGGCCGCGTAGCGGCGGTGGTGTGCGCGTCGGTTCGGCTCGACGTCCAGGTTCACCATCCGGTCCGGCCTTCGTAGACGGTGGTGGCGGACAGCCGCAGGTCGGCCAGCGCGCTGCACGCGAGCTCGCGGGCGGTCGCCGCACTGTCGGCCCCGCTTCGGCAGGCGATGACGTTGAGAAACCGGCTACCGTTGAACGTTCCGGTGCTGCAGAACAATTGGCCATGGCTCTGCTCGATGCGGCGACGGGTGACGCCCTGCTCGGCCAGCCGGATGCAGACCTCGGCTGCGTCCGCACCGTCGATGCGGCCCACGGCGGCGTCGAGGTTCCCCAGATTCGAGCAGCCGACCGGAAGTTGGCCGGTCGACATGGCAACGCCTTCGGCGCGCCGGACCAGCCATCGTGGCGTGAACGGAATGAGCGGCAATCCGGCGAGCATTTCGTTGGGTTGCCGTTGCAGCGACGTCAGCAGCGTCTTGACATCCTTACGCACCCGGCTCAAGTCGCCGGCCGCCGCCGCTCCGTCGACGGTGAGCGTGATCGAGGTCAGCGCATTCGCCCGGTCGTCATCGGCGCTGCGGTCGCTGACCGGAAGCACGACCGTCACCGAGCTTCCGTCGGCGAGCACCCTGCCCATCCGGTGGGCCAGCCGGGCCGCGTATGCGACGAATAGGGCGTTGGCGGTTCCGTTTAGGGCGTGCGCGCGAGCTTCCCATGCGGCGGCGTCGGTTTGCAAAGTGACCGATGGCAGGCCCGCGCGCTCGTCGTCGGCCGGTGGGGGCGGACCTGGCCGCGGCATCGTGGGCGGAACCCGGGGACCGGAGGACGCCTTGAACAAGATCCCCAGAGTCGCGATCAGCGCGCGGATGACGCCCGGTACGGCGAGCGCCGCACCGGCCAGGTCCTCGACGACGGCGCGCGCTCGACTACGTGAATTAGGCTGTGGATAGCGATGTTTGCCGCTTTCCGCGTTGACCGCCTCGCTGATCGCCGCTATGAGGCCGAGCCCATCGACCACACAGTGTGATGCCACCAAGGTGACCGCCGCACCGCCACCGTCGAATGGCAGGACGCCAAGGTGGAAGGTGGGGCCGTGCTCGGGATCGACGGGCACCTGCGCGCGTCTTTCGACCCATGCACCGAGCGCCGACCGGGGTCGGCACGGTTCCAGCGCGATATCGGGTGAGCGGCGGTCGGCCACCCAGCGGTGACGCCCGAATGGCAGCGGCGAGCGCTCGATCCGCCGTCCGAGCAGGCCGGTGGCGAGATTGGCGCGGAAGACCCGCAATCGGTCGACATTCACGTCTCGGTCGTATATCCACGTGCACTGCACCGTACTGCCTTGACCGGTGGCGCGCAGCCGTAAGAATGCGGCCTGGTCCAGCAGTGCCAACCTCCGCGCAGCCATCCCGGCTTGGCTACGTCGCGACCCCGCGACACGTCTGCGTGTCCGGGTGCTGACATCGGGACCTCGCGTGGGAGAACGTAAATCCATCAGGTGCGGCTGTGCACCCCGGCGTCGCACACCCTCGTGAACTCGGCACGCATCGTATCGACATAGCGCTGGACGGACTCGCGGGCGACGTCGGTGCCCGGGTAAGCGACCACCAGTTGGGTCCCGGTGTGCATGCGATTGACCCACATGCACACCGTCTCCGACAGCCGGTTGTCGCCCCAGATGCCGGCCCGCAAACCATCGAAGTAGTCACCGAACGGCAGCTTTCGGATGTCGATGAAGGACAACATCGGGACGGGCCGGTCCGGAACCTCGACCTCGTCGGACGTCGTCTCGAGTAGGTGGTAGTAGGGCACCGCGCCGAGGGCCGTGTTGGTGTCAAAGGATGTCTGGGCAGCGATGACCACCTCGTCGAATGACGCACCGGCGGTGGGTATCGCCAACGGGACGAAACTGGCCAGCCACCCGACGGCCGCGGCGTGCGCGGGATCTCGCCGGTTGTCGAACGGGGTGAGGCCGAAGTAGGTGGGTGCGCCGGTCAACCGGTGCTCGGCCAGGGCAGCGCAGGCGAACACCCCACCACTGAAGCGGGCTCCCGCGGCGCGGCACACCGCCTCGAATCGCCGGCCCTGGTCGTCATCGATCAGGTCGAACACTTCGATGGCCCCTGGCGTATCGGCGGACGCCTCGCCCAGTTCCAGGGGAAATCTGGGGAGCAGTCCATTGTTCGCCGCGAGAAACGCCCGCCAACACCGAATTTCGGGCGAATCGACATCGAGGCTCGCAGTGAATGCGCGTTGCCGCGCGCTGTATTCGCGGTGGCTGGGTGCGGGTATCGGCACAACGGGTGACTTCCGCAGCGCGGAGAAATACGCCGTCTGAATGTCCAGGAAAATCACACCCGCCGACATGCCGTCGGCGCGCAGATGATCGACGGCAATGTAGATGGTGAAGCGGTCTTCGCCCTGGATGATTCCGAAGCTGAAGCAGTCCCATTGCAGCGGATCGGGCGTATCGAGAATCAGTTTGCGAATCTGATGCGGCGCCATTTCGCCGAGATCCGTTGCTTCCAACGTGATGGTCTCGGGGTCGGCGATAACGTGGCGAACCACCTCGTCGCCGTCGTCGAAGGCGAACCGGTCATGATAGGCGTCGTGCCGCCGCACATGGCTGTTCAGCGCGTGGGTCATCGCGTCTATGTCGCAGACGCCCCAAATCTCCCAGGCTCCTATGCACAATCGCGGGATATCGCGGCCGCGGTTGACCTGGCGTCGGTAATACCGAAGATGCTGCGACTGCTGATAACTGACCGCCGCCGGATGGTATTGCGCGTCGGCTGCCTGCTCGTAGGTGCTGGCGGTGGGAAACCACGATACGACGGTGCCCTCGGCTGTCCAGTCGTCAACCGTGCCCAGGAACATGCGCGACCTTTCCTCCGTCAGTAGGCGACGCCGGTCCGGATGACCTTAACGTGACCGTGCATTGGTTGCCGGATGAATTCGACCGCCGAGGGAATTGCGCACCACGAGCCCAGCAAGTGGCGCTGCCGCTAGCTGCGTGGAATGCGCAGAAGTGATTTGGCTCACGCTGGTCCGAGTTGACGCCGCGAAAGCAGTCAGAGCGTCGCGGGGCGCAGTCATTGAAGATTCTCCTCGGGCGTGACAATCGCACGAGAATGCAGAAGACTCGCCGATCGCCGTCGTCTTGCCGTGCGAGGTAACCGCAACGCGGATCGCATATTTCGCGCGCGGCTAACTCAAGATAACTAGTAAAAGCCTTTTACTCGACGCCTCGGCCCGACCATCCCCGGATAGCGGGCGCTATCGTGGCGATGCAATTCTTGTCACCCCCGGGCCTGCGGAACGGCGCCGCGATCACCATATCTCAGGTTCGGTTAAGGCGGAATAGTACCGGTCGAAGTAATCTTCTGCCCACGTCATCCATCGGACGAACGGGCCATCCAAAATGCGAAAGGGGCTGCCGCGGTCTCCCTTTGAGTGCGACCGAACCCGACGCGAACGCCCGAGAGATACCACGGCCGGGCTATCCCGATGTGCCGCAACGCCTTACATTCGGCCCAGCGCGCGCTGACGGAGCGGCTGGGAAGGTCGTACGCGTCCGGGCCGCCCTCTTTGCCGCGGAGGCACGCCGGCCAGGCGTCCCGGCACGGGAACCCTTCTGCGTGCTTTGCCAGACCTGGCTGTTGGCAACCGTTTTGGCCGCGAGCGGAAACGCCGGCGCAGGAAGACGATTAGCCACGGGTGTTGCCGAAAGTCAACGGTGGGATCGGAGACCCGTGAAGCCTTGACTCCATACATACAGTGTGTATGTTTATACATACGGTATGTATCTAGGAGGGTGAGGGATAGTGAGTGCCACGCTCGATGCCATTGCGAAGGAACGCGGAGTTGTTTTGGAGGTCTGCTCGGAATTGCCCGCTTCGATGTGGGCGAAGGACAGCGGATGTCCTGGATGGTCTGTTCAGGATCTGGTGTCGCACATGGCGTGTAGCTACTGGTTGGCGGTCGATCCATCGACGTTGCCCGATCCCGGTGGGCTGCCCGCCGAACGCGCCGCTGACCTCTATGTGGAGTCACGTCGCTGGATGACGCCCGCAGACGTCCTGGCCGACTACGAGGCAGTCAGTGCGCGAGGGCTGGAGTTGCTCGCCGCGGTGGAGGGCCAAGACGTCGAGATACCGATTGGGGACGTCGGAACGTATCCGGCCTCGGTGGTGCCCACCACCTTCGTCTTCGAGTCCTTCATCCATCTCCGGTACGACTTGTTCGCTCCGAATGGACCGTTGCAGTCGGATCCGCCCACGGTCGACGAGCTGCGGCTTGGCCCCACGCTCGACTGGATCGAGGCGGCCCTCCCGCAACAGAACACCCAGCTGCTCAACGCATTACGCACTGGAGTCGAGGTCCGGCTTGACGGGTTGTGTGCCCGAACCCTGCGGCTCGGCACCCGGGGCGATGTGACCGCGCGGATCACCTCCGATTCGCAAGCGTTCGTCCGCTGGGTCACTCAGCGCGGCACCTGGGACGGCCTGGCCGTCCAGGCGGACGGGGACCCGTCGGCTCTGGACATCGTCCGCCGGCTCAGGGTGTTCTGACCGACGCCGCCTCCCGCGGTGGCGCCTCCCGCCGCCTTCATACGGTATGTATGAGAATGCATACGGGGTGTGAAAGGTAAGGGTTGCATGGCGCAGGATGGTCGCCGGACACAGGCCGAGCGTGCCGCCGACACGCGGGGCGCATTGATCAGCGCCGCCCGTCCCCTGTTCGCATCGCTGGGATTCGCGGAGGCGTCCCTGGAGACCATCGTGCGAGACGCGGGTGTGACGCGCGGGGCCCTGTATCACCATTTCGCCGACAAGACAGAGCTTTTCGCCGCGGTTTTCGAGCAGGTGGAGGGCGAGATGGCCGCGCGCATGGTCGACGCCGTCGCGGCCGCGGGGCACACCGACCCGGTCGAGATCATGCGATTGTGTGCGGGCCTTTGGTTGGACGCGTGCTCCGATCCCGAGGTTCAGCGCATCGTGCTGCTGGAGGCGCTCGCGGTGCTGGGCTGGGAACGCTGGAGCGACATCGGGCATCGGTACAACATCGGATTCGTGACGGCGCTGCTGAATGACGCGATCGAGTCCGGCAGCATCCCGCGCCAGCCCGTTGAGGCGACGGCCCTAACCGTCATGGGGGCGCTGCGCGAGGCGACGCTTTACATCGCCCGCGCTGACGACCAGCGCCAAGCGCGCGCGGATGCCGGCGCGGTGATGGACCGGCTGCTGAACGCCCTGCGCGACAAGGACAGCTGACTCATCCGTTGTCAGCTTGGCGCTTGCCCGGCCGAAATCTGGCGCGCGATCGCCTTTTTGTCGATCTTGCCGATCGGGGTGGTCGGTAGCGATGCCATGGCGACCAGCACATCGGGCCGGGCGTGGGCGGCCGTGCCGCGCTGATCGAGGTGGGTGTTCAGTTCCGCCAACGTGACCGCCGTGCCGGTGAAAACGACTGCCGCGCAAATCTTCTCGCCGAGGTACGGGTCGGGCAGCGGCACCGCGGCCGCGGAGAAGATCGACGGGTGAGTGAGCATCTGCTCCTCGAGGTCCGCCGCGGAGATGGTTTCGCCGCCCCGGCAGATCACGTCCTTGACCCGTCCGGTGACCGTCAGGTACCCGTCGCGCCGCAGCCGGACCAGGTCACCGCTGCGGAAGAAGCCGTCCTGGTCGAAGCAGCGCTCGTTGTCGCGCTCGGCACGGTAGTAGCCGTTGAGCGTGTACGGCCCGCGCACCAGGAGCTCGCCTTCCTCGCCCGGCGCGACCGGTTCGCCGTCCGCGTCGACCACCCGCAATTCGTCCGCCACGCACAGCGGCCGCCCCTGGGTGTGGTCGACGACCTCGGGCGGATCGCCCGGGCGGGTGTAATTCAGCAGCCCCTCCGCCATTCCGAACACCTGCTGTAGCCCCGGCGTCAACGCGGCACGGATCATGCGGGCGTCGTCGGGCTCCAATTTCGCCCCGCCAACTTGCAAGAGCCGCAGGGACTTCGGCGTCACCGGCTCCCACCCGCAGGCCTGCGCCCACAGCTTGGCCAGGGCCGGCACCAGAGCGGTGACGGTGACGCCGTGGCGCTCGATGGTGGCGAAGGCGGCCTCGGGGCTGGGGTCGGTGCCGAACACAGTGGTGGCGCCCACCGTCATGGCGCCGAGCAGGCCGGGGCAGGCCAACGGGAAGTTGTGCCCCGCCGAGAGCAGCACCAGATAGACGTCGTCGGCGGTGAGCCGGCACACCTGTGCGCTCGCGGTCGCGTTGAACACGTAGTCGTCATGGGTGCGGGGGATGAGTTTGGGGGTGCCGGTGGTGCCGCCCGAAACGAGAAGCAAGGCAGGCGATCCGGGGTCGGCCGGCGGCGTCGGAGGTGGGGCGGTGGCCTGACCGCATAGTTGCGTCCACGAGGTGAACGAGCCCGGCTCACCGTCGACGATGACGTGGGCGAGCGTCGGGTGGTCCGCGACGAGAGCGCGCGCCATGGCGCGGTAATCGAAACCGTTGGCCGCGTCGGCGATCACCAACGCGGTGGCCCCGCTCACGGCGGCGAAGTGCCCCAATTCGGCCGCCCGGTGGCCGGGCAGACACATCACCGGGATGGCGCCCGCCCGCAGCAGCCCGAAGAGCGCCACCGCGAACTGGCAACCGTTCGGCAATTGCAGCAGCACCCGGTCGCCGGGCGCGATGCCCAGTGCCCGCAGTCCCGCGGCGGCGCGGCCGGCGCGCTCGTCGAGCCGCGCGTAGCTCAAGCCGAAGCCGTCCGCGGCGTCGAGCGCGGCGGTTCGGTCGGGCCAGCGCCGCGCGGCGTCGCTGAGGATGCTGTCCAAAGTGCGCCCAGTCCAGTAGCCGGCCGCCCGATACGCGGCGGCGCGGTCGGCGGGGAACGGCACAAACCCTTCGAGGGCCCCGGCCAGGGGTTGCCGTGCGTTCGCGGTCATCGAGGTCCTCAGGCGGGGGGCGTAGTAGCGGTGATTCGTGAGTAAGGATAGGGTAACCACCACAACTTAGGGCAGCCTGTGCTAATTCAGGGAGGGTTCGTGGTGCGTGCCTCGGCGCGCCCGGCAGACGTCCGGGCAGAGGTAGCCGAACTGCTGGGCGTCGGTGTCGACGACGTCCACCCAACCACCAACCTCATCGGTCAAGGGCTGGACTCCATTCGGATGATGACCCTGGCGGGTCGCTGGCGCCGTCAGGGCATCGCCGTCGATTTCGCCACGCTGGCCGAAACTCCCACCCTCGAGGCCTGGGCCAAGCTGGTGACCGCCGAGCCGGCGACCGAGCCAAGCGATCACAAGGCTGCCAGCGAGTCGGCGCCGGGGGCCGACGGCGAGCCCTTCCCGCTCGCCCCGATGCAGCACGCGATGTGGGTCGGCCGGCAGGACAGCCAGCAGCTCGGCGGGGTGGCCGGCCACCTCTACGTCGAATTCGACGGCGGCCCGATCGATCCCGCGCGGCTGCGTGCGGCCGCCAAAGAGCTGGCCCGGCGCCACCCCATGCTGCGGGTTGAGTTCCTGCCCGACGGCACCCAACGCATCGCGGCGGCCGGTGACGAATTCCCGGTCACCGTCGAGGACCTGCGCCACCTGGACGGCGACGGGGTCGATGCGCGGCTGGCCGCCATCCGCGACGCCAAATCGCACCAGCAGCTCGACGGCGCGGTGTTCGAGCTTGCCCTGACGCTGCTGCCGGGCGAACGTTCGCGCCTGCACGTCGATCTGGACATGCAGGCCGCCGACGCGATGAGCTATCGCACCTTGATGTCCGATCTTGCCGCTCTCTACCTCGGTCACGAACTGCCCGCGCTGAGCTACACGTATCGGCGCTACCGCGACGCGATCGAGGCGGAAGAGGCCCGGCCCCAACCGGCCCGCGACGCCGCCCGCGAGTGGTGGGCGCAACGCATCCCGCAGCTCCCGGACCCGCCGGCGCTGCCCACCACCGGAGACCGCGGTTCGCGTAGGAGCGCCCGGCTCTGGCACTGGCTGGACCCGAAGACCCGGGACGCGCTGTTTTCCCGCGCTCATGCCCGCGGGGTCACGCCCGCGATGACGCTGGCCGCCTCCTTCGCCAACGCCCTGGCGCGCTGGTCCACCACCTCGCGCTTCCTGCTGAATGTGCCGCTGTTCGGGCGCCAGCCTTTGCACCCCCAAGTCGACTCGCTGGTCGGCGATTTCACTTCGTCGCTGCTGCTGGATGTGGACCTCACCGGCGCGCGCACCCCGGTGGCGCGGGCCGGGGCCGTGCAGGACGCGATGCGGTCCGCCGCCACCCACGCCGCCTATCCCGGACTGTCGGTGCTCCGCGACCTCAGCCGCCATCGCGGCACCCAGGTGCTGGCGCCGGTGGTATTCACCAGCGCGCTGGGACTCGGCGAGCTGTTCAGCCGAGAGGTCACCGCCCAATTCGGCACACCCGCGTGGATCATCTCCCAGGGTCCGCAGGTGCTGCTGGACGCTCAGGTCACCGAGTTTGACGGCGGCGTGCTGGTGAATTGGGACGTCCGCGACGGCGTCTTCGCCCCGGGTGTCGTCGACGCCATGTTCGCCTACCACATCGACGAACTGCTCAGGCTGGCCTCCGCCGACGACAGCTGGGAGGCGATGGGGCCGCCGCCGCTGTCGGACGCCCAGCGCGCGGTGCGCGACGCGGTCAACGGCCGCACCGCCGAACCCAGCGGAGAAGCATTGCACGACGGGTTCTTTCGGCAGGCCGAGCAACAGCCCGACGCGCCCGCGATATTCGCCGGCTCGGGGGACGTCAGCTACGGGCAGCTGCGCGAGCAGGCGCTGGCGGTGGCCGCCGCGTTGCGCACGGCGGGTGTCGGCCCCGGCGACACGGTCGCGGTGATGGGCCCCAAGACCGCCGAGCAAGTGCCCGCGCTGCTGGGCATCCTGGGCATCGGCGCGGTTTACCTGCCGATCGGCGTCGACCAGCCTCGCGACCGCGCGGAGCGCATCTTGCACACCGGTGCGGTGCGCCTGGCCGTGGTGTGCGGTGGGCAGCGACTGAACCTGAAGGTGCCCGAGCTGTGCCTCGCCGACGTGCTGCGCGACGCGCAGCTCGCGCCCGAGATCCATCCGGCGAGAGTCGATCCCGCTGAGCTGGCCTACGTGTTGTTCACCTCGGGCTCGACCGGGGAGCCGAAGGGTGTCGAGGTGACTCACGACGCCGCGATGAACACGGTGGAGTTCATCGCCCGCCACTTCGACATCGGCCCGGCGGATCGATGCCTGGCCCTGTCCACGCTCGAGGGTGACATCTCGGTGATGGACATCTTCGTGACCCTGCGGACGGGCGGCTCGATCGTGGTGGTCGACGAATCGCAGCGCCGCGACCCCGACGCCTGGGCCCGGCTCATCGACACCCACCAAGTCACCGTGCTGCACTTCATGCCGGGCTGGCTGGAGATGCTGATCGAAGTCGGCCGCGGCCGGCTGTCTTCCGTGCGGGTGATTCCCACCGGCGGGGACTGGGTGCGCCCGGAGCTGGCCCGCCGGCTGCGGGCCGAGGCACCCAACCTACGGTTCGCCGGTCTGGGCGGAGCGACCGAGACACCGGTCCACAACACGATTTTCGAAGTGGCCGACCCCGACGCGCTGCCGGCCGACTGGACCGCTCTGCCCTACGGGGTGCCGCTGACCAACAACGCCTGCCGTGTCGTCAACGAGGCGGGTGACGACTGCCCGGACTGGGTCGCCGGCGAGCTGTGGGTATCCGGCCGCGGCATCGCGCGGGGCTATCGCGGGCGTCCCGATCTCACCGCGGAGCGCTTCGTCGAGCACGCGGGCCGCAGGTGGTACCGCACCGGCGACCTAGCCAGGTATTGGCCCGACGGCACCTGCGAGTTCGTCGGCCGTGCCGATCACCGGGTCAAGATCAGCGGCTATCGCGTCGAACTCGGCGAGATCGAGGCGGCGTTGCGCCGACTCCCCGGAGTGGCCATAGCGGTGGCGGCCCTGCTCCCGGGACCCGGGGGCTCGGAGATCCTGGCCGCCGCCGTGTGCCCCGAAATGTCCAGCGGTGCACAGCCGTCCGCCGAGGGGCTTGCGAAGCTGATGGCCGAACTCGTTCCCGCGCATATGGTTCCGCGCCACTTCGCACTCGTGGAGCGGATCCCGTTCACCAACGCCGGCAAGATCGACCGCCGTGCCGTCGCGCGCCACCTTGGCGCCGCGATTTCCGTGGCCGAGCAGCCCGGCTACCGTCCCCCGGCGACGCCGCTGGAATCGGCGCTCGCGACGCTGCTCGGTGACCTACTCGGCGCGGAGCGGGTGGGGCGTGACGACGACTTCTTCGCGCTCGGGGGTGATTCGGTGCTCGCCACCCAGGCCGTGGGCCGTATCCGCACCTGGCTGGACACCCCGAATGTCATGGTCGCCGACATCTTCGCCACGAGAACCGTGGCGGCACTGGCGAATTTGCTCACCGACCGCGAGCGGGACGACGCGCGGCTGGACCAGGTTGCCGAGCTGTACCTGGAAGTCATCCACCTGGACGCCGACGCGGTGCTGTCGGCCGGTCGACACACCGCGAAAACCGAGACGGCACAATGACATCCGACCCTGTGCTGAGCGTGCCGACGGAGTTCGCATCCTGGATCAAGCGGGTGTCCGGCGGGAGCGCACGCCGACGCGCCGGCGCGACCGTCGTGTTTCCGCACGCCGGCGCCTCCGCGGCAAGCTATCGGTCGGTGGCCGCCGCACTGGCCTTGGGCGGGGACACCTACATCGTGCAGTACCCACAGCGCGCGGACCGGCTCAGTCACCCGGCCCCCGACACAGTGCACGACCTCGCCCGGGGCCTGTTCGACGCGGGGCCGTGGAGTCGCGTCGCGCCGCTTCGGCTGTTCGGCCACAGCATGGGTGCCGTCGTGGCGTTCGAATTCGCGAGGATCGCCGAATCCCACGACACCGCGGTGCAGCGCCTGTGGGTCTCGGCCGGGCCCGCACCGTCGGCGGTCGCCACGATGCCGCAACTCCCCACCTCCGACGACGGCCTGCTCGCCGACATCGCCGATCTCGGCGGCACCGACCCCGAACTGCTCGCCGACGAGGAGTTCGCGGAGTTGTTGACGACCGCGGTGCGAGCCGACTACCAAGCGATCAATCGCTACGAGTGCGCTCCCTGCGTCCGCATTCGCGCCGACATCAGGGTATTGGGGGCGCGCGACGACCACCGCGTCGATCCGGCCGCGCTGCGGCTCTGGGAGAACCACACCGCGGGCGACTTCGAGTTGTTCCTGTACGACGGCGGCCATTTCTATCTCAACGAGCACATCGACGCCGTGGCCGAACGGGTGAACGCCGATGTCTGACAACAGGTTCGACGCGGCGGCCGATCCGGTCGTGATCGTCGGCATGGCCCTCGAAGCGCCGGGCGGCATCGACACCGCCGAGAAGTACTGGGAGTTGTTGTCGCGCGGCCGTGAGGCGCTGGGCCCGTTCCCCACGGACCGCGGTTGGCAGGTGAGCGAGCTGCTCGCCGGATCGCGGCGGAGCGGCTTCAAGGAAATCCATGATCGCGGTGGATTCCTCACGGGTGCAACAACCTTCGATCCCGAGTTCTTCGGCATCTCCCCGCGGGAGGCCGTCGCCATGGACCCCCAGCAGCGCGTCGTGCTCCGCGTCTCCTGGCGCGCGCTGGAGAACAGCGGCATCAATCCCGACGACCTGGCCGGGCACGACGTGGGTTGTTTCGTCGGCGCCTCGGCCACCGGGTACGGGCCGCAGATGGCCAATTTCTCGAAGCACAGCGGGCACCTGCTCGCCGGGACCGCGCTGAGCGTGATCTCCGGCCGGGTCGCGTACACGCTGGGGCTGGCCGGCCCGGCGCTGACGGTGGACTCGTCGTGCGCGTCCGCGCTGGCCGCATTCCACGTCGCGGTGCGGTCGATCCAAGACGGCGACTGCGACATGGCGCTGGCCGGCGGGGTGAACGTCCTGGGATCGCCCGGATTCTTCGTCGAATTCTCCAAGCAACACGCCCTCTCCGACGACGGGCACTGCCGCCCCTACAGCGCCCAGGCCAGCGGAACGGTGTGGGCCGAGGGGGCGGCGATGTTTGTGCTGCAACGCAAATCGGCCGCCTTGCGCGCCGGCCGCGAGGTCGTCGCCGAGGTCCGCGCCACCACCGTCAACCAAGACGGCCGCAGCGCCGGCCTCAGCGCGCCCAGCGGTGAAGCGCAGATTCGCCTGTTTCGCCGTGCCATGACGCAGGCCGGGATTCGGCCCGACGAGGTCGGCATGGTCGAGGGCCACGGCACCGGCACCCGCCTCGGCGACCGCACGGAACTGCGGTCGCTGGCGCAAACCTATGGCGACACGGCACCCGGTTGCGGCGCACTGCTCGGCTCGGTGAAGTCCAACCTCGGGCACGCCCTCGCGGCCAGCGGTGCGCTCGGGCTGGCCAAGGTCGTGGTCGCCGCCGAACACGGGGCGATCCCACCGACTCTGCACGCGGCGGACCCGAGCCCGGAAATCGACTGGGACAGCCAGGGGTTGCGGTTGGCCACGACCCTGACCCCATGGCCGGCGGTCGCCGGCCGACGGACCGCGGCGACGTCGGCCTTCGGCATCGCCGGCACCAACGCACACGTGATCGTCTCCCTCCCCGAGGTCGCGTGATGCTCGGATCCCCACTGCCCGACGGTCGCGTACCCGTGTTGCTCACCGCGCACGACGAAGAGCTGATCGTCAACGACGCCAGAGCGATCCTGGACTATCTGGACCGCACCGACGCGGACCCCGCGGCGATAGGGTCCAGCCTGCTGCGGCTGCGTCGGGTGCGGCGGCACCGTGCGGTCGTCCGGGCGGCCGACCGCGCCGAGCTCGCCGGCGGGCTGCTCGCCCTAACCCGCGGCGAAGAGCACCCGCTGGTGACCCGGTCCTCGCACGGTGTGGCGCCGTGCATCGCTTTCGTGTTTCCCGGACAGGGCAACCAATGGCAATCGATGGGAGCCGAGGCCTATCAACGACTTTCGGCATACCGGGCCGCGGCCGACCGATGCGCGCAGGCCTTCCTCGCTGCGGGACTGCCGTCGCCGTTGCCCTACCTGACCGGAGGGGACGATCGCAACTGGTCGCGGACCGAGATACAAGGAGCACAATTCACCCACGCGGTCAGCCTGGCCTACGAATGGCGATTCCACGGTGTGCTGCCCGCAATCACCGTCGGCCACAGCCTCGGCGAGGTCGCGGCCGCCTACGTCGCCGGGACGATCTCGTTGCCCGACGCGGTCGCCCTGGTCGGAGCCCGCGCCACCATCGTCGACCAGTTGGCGGGTCAATACGCCATGGTCGTGCTCGGGGCCGGGGTCGACGAGGCCGAGTCCCTGATCGCGGAAGCCGCGGGCTGGTTGGAAGTCTCGGCCGTCAATGGCCCCTCGTCGACCGTGGTGTCCGGAGACCGCGACGCCGTGGCGGCCGCCGTGTTGCTGGCCCGGCAGCGGGGGATGTTCGCCCATCAGCTGTCCGTGGACTACCCGGGACACACCAGTGTGCTGCGGCCGTTGCGCGCGCAGTTGACCGAGCGGGTTCCCCGCTCGGCCTTCCGGGACAGCCCGGTCAGATTCGTCGGCTCGACCTTCGGTGCCGAGGTGGGCAGCGGGGCGGACTTCTCTCAGTACTGGTACGAAAATCTCTGTAACACGGTGCGTTTCGATAAGGCGGTCACGGCGGCCCAGAAACTCGGCGCCACCACTTTTGTCGAGTTGTCCGCGCATCCTTCGCTGCTGTACCCGCTCGCGGACCTGATCGACGAGCGAACGAGCGTGGTCGCCGGCTCGGGCCACCGCGAGGGAGCCATCACCGACGTGCTGGCGAAAAACATCGCGACCGTGGCGACCGCCGATCCCGGCTGCCAGTGGGCCAACACCATGCCCGGCGGTGTCCGGCGGCCGCTGCGCGGGTTCCCCAACGCGCCCATGCGGGCGGTCCACCTGTGGGCAGCGCCCGAGCCGCTGATCGACACGGCACCGGCCCCTTCGCTCACCGTCGCCGTCGAGGCCTGGCAACCCGCCCCCCCATCGGACGCTGCGGGTGCCGACATCGGATTCTTCGGCCCTGACGCGGAGGACGCGTTGACGCGGAGGCTGATGGAAGCCGTTGACGCACAGGGCGGTTGCCGGGTGGTCGCGCCGCACGATGCGGAGATCGTCGCCGTCGTCACCCCCGGGCTCGACGAGCGCGACCCCGCATCGGCGATCGCGCAGATCGCCGGCCGGCCGGACGCGGGTCTGCCGGACTACGCCGCACTGATCGGCCCGCGCTGCCGGGCCGTCTGGCTGATCACCGCGGGCGGCGAGAGCATCGACCCGGACGACACCGACGTATCACCGGCACAGGCAGCACTCGGCGCGATGCATCGCAGCGCCGGCTTCGAATTCAGCGACCAGGCCTTCGGGCATCTCGACCTGCCGGGCCGCGACCTCGACGCGCGGAGCGCGCGCGCCGTCGTCGAGGTGCTGCTCGGTGAGGCGGCCGAGGTCGCGCTGCGCGGAAGTGAAGTAACGCGACGGTACATCCGGACGTTCCGGGACTGCCGCGACTCGGCGACCGGTCGGCCGCTGGACGCCGCCGCACTGGACAACGTGGTGATCACCGGCGGCAGCGGCGCCATCGGCCTGCAGTACGCGCGATACTGCATCGAACGGGGGGCGCGGACGGTCACGCTGCTGAGCCGCAACGGTCTCGACCGGGACGTACTGCGCCGGCTGACCGACAATCACGACACCGAGGTACGCGCCCTGCGCTGCGACATCACCGATCCGGTCGCCGTGGCCGAGGCCGTCAGGCACGCCGGCGCGGGGGCGTCGATGCTGATTCACACCGCCGGCATCGCCCAGGCGCGCTCCCTCGCCGCGCTGACCGGAACCGACGTGGCGACGGTGTGTGCCGCCAAGGTGCGTGGCCTGGCCCTGCTGGCGCAGCGGTGGCCGCTGCGTCCGGACTGCCGAATCCTGGCCTGCTCGTCGGTGTTCGGAGTGTGGGGTGGTCACCACCACGCCGCTTATGCCGCCTCCAACCGGATGCTGGACGTGCTGGTCGCCCAGCTGCGCCGCGGGGGTCACGACTGCGTGGCGATCCGGTGGGGACTGTGGCAGGCCGCGGGCGTCGTGGCGGCCGACGAGATAGCCCGCACCGAACGATCCGGTCTGACCGCGATGGTGCCCGACGCGGCGATCGAGGCCGGCTTCCACCGCAATGACGGCGATCCGCTGATCTTCGACGCGGATTTCGACCGGCTCGCGGTGTTCTTCGAAAGCCAGTGCATGCCAACGCCTTTCCGCGTGTCCCGCGGCAGCGACGGGGGAGCGGTCCACCCCGCCGCCAGATCGCTGGCCGACGTGGTGCGCGCGGACGTCGCCGCGACACTGCACCTGGACGACTCGGTCTCGATCGACGCGAGCGCACCGCTGATCGACCTTGGGGTGGATTCCTTGCTCGCACTGGATCTGCGTAAGCGGCTACGCCGGACGGTCGGACGCTCGGTTCCGGTGGCTCGCATGCTCGGCGGGATCACCCTCAACGAATTGATCGATGCGTTGCGCGCCGGCTCCGGTGAGCCGCGCGAAGGCGCGAAACCCGACGTTCGCGAAGCCAGAAAGGTTGGACTCCCCGCGTGACGGACACCACCCAAGCCGGCGCACGGCTCGACGACGAGCGCCTGGAATTGTTGCGCCGCAAGATCGCCGAACGCGGCCTGGCCAGCCCGCCCGCCGCTTCGCCCGTGGCGACCGCCGAAGGGCCGCGCATGTCGGTCGGACAGCACCGCATGTGGTTCGTGCAGTCGCTGGACCCCGACAGCGCGCTGCTCAACGTCTGTGTTTCCTATCGCCTCAGCGGCGCGGTCGACATCCAACGGTTGCGGCACGCGGTGGACGCTGTGGCCGCGCGCCATGCCCTGCTGCATACGACGTACGCCACGGGCGCCGACGGCGACCCGTATCCGGTCATCCGCGAAGAGCTGCGCCCGGAGTGGGCCGAGCACGACCTGTCGGACCTGACCGATCAGTCCCGGCGGTTGCGGCTGGACGTGCTGGCGCAGCGGGATTTCCGTCGGCCCTTCGACCTGGCCACGGATTCACCCCTGCGGGTCACCGTGGCGCGGCTCTCGGCCACCGAGCTGATGCTGTTGATCACCGTCCACCACGTCGCCTGGGACGATGCCTCGTGGGCGCCGTTTTTCGCCGACCTGACCCGCGCGTACGTCGATCCGGACGGCTTCGCCGACGAGCCCCCGCAGGCGGCCCCCCCGCCGGACGAAGCCGCGGATCCCGCCGCGGACCACGAATACTGGCGCCGCCAGATGGCGAATCTACCCGAGCCACTTGAACTTCCGGGTCCCAACGGATCGGTGGTGCCAAGCACCTGGCGGGCCCAACGCACCGCGATGCCGTTGTCGGCGGCCACCGTCGACCGGGCGGCGGCGCTCGCGCGGGAGACGGGCGCCACCCCGTACATGGTGCTGATGGCGGCGTTCGCCGCGTTGGTGCACCGCTACACCCAGTCGACCGACTTCCTGATCGCCGCTCCGGTGCTCAACCGCGGCGTCGGAACGGAATCGGCGATCGGGTACTACGGCAACACCGTGGTGATTCGGCTGCGGCCAGGGCCCCTTCAGACGTTCCGAGAGCTGCTGACCGAGACCCGGGACCGCGCGGTGGGTGCCTTCGCCCATTCGCGCGCCGACCTGGACTGGCTGGTCCGCGAATCCAATCCCGACCGCCGGCACGGCGCCGACCGGATGACCCGGGTGAGCTTCGGGCAGCGCGAGCCCGACGGCGCCGGTTTCTGCCCGCCCGGGGTGCGGTGCGCGCGCGGCGAGTTGCGCGGCCATTTCAACCAGCTGCCACTGAGTTTCATGGTCGAGCTGGACCGCACGGGCGCCGGATTGATCGAAGCCGAATACCTGGTGGAAGTTCTGGATCGGCAACTGGTCGACCAGCTGCTGCGGCACTACGCCGTGTTGCTGGACGACATGCTGACAAACCCCGACACGGCGCTGTCGGCGTGCGCGCTGATGAATACCGACGACGCCGCGTGGCTGCGCCGCGCCTCGACCGGCGACAGATTCGAAACCCCGCCCACCACCTTGCCGGCGCTGGTCGCCCGCCGGGCGGCGCTCTCACCGGCCGCCATCGCCGTCGTGTACGAGGGCCGCGAGTACACCTATCGCGAGATCGACGAAGAGTCGAACCGCTTGGCGCACTGGCTGATCGAGCAGGGCGTCGGCACCGAGGACCGCGTCGCGGTGCTGCTGGACAAGTCACCCGAATTGGTCATCACCGCGCTCGGAGTGCTGAAGGCTGGCGCGGTCTACCTGCCGGTGGATCCCACCTACCCCGAGGATCGGCTGACCTTCATCCTCGGCGACGCCGACGCCAAACTCGTGCTGCGCGAACCCATTCCCGGACTGTCGGAGTACCCGGCCACCGCGCCCAGCGAATTGATCAGGCCGCTGAGCCCGGACAACACCGCCTACCTGATCTACACGTCGGGTTCGACCGGGCTGCCCAAGGGCGTGCCGGTGCCGCACGCACCGATCGCCGAGTACTTCGTCTGGTTCGGTGACGAGTACCGCGTCGACGAAACCGACCGGCTCTTGCAGGTTGCGTCGCCGAGCTTCGACGTGTCGATGGGCGAGATCTTCGGCACGTTGATCATGGGTGCCCGGCTGGTGATCCCGCGGCCCGACGGGCTCCGCGACATCGGCTACCTGACCGATCTGCTGAGCCGCGAAGGCATCACCTCGATGCATTTCGTGCCGTCGCTGCTCGGTCTGTTCCTCTCGTTGCCCGGCGTCAGCCAATGGCGCACCCTGCGCCGAGTCCCCATCGGCGGGGAGGCCCTGCCGGGTGAGATCGCCGACAAGTTCCATGCCACCTTCGATGCGCTGCTGTACAACTTCTACGGCCCGACCGAAACCGTGGTCAACTGCACCAGCTACCCGGTGGAGGGCACCCAGGGCACCCGGGTGGTGCCCATCGGACGCCCGAAGATCAACACGCAGGTCCACCTCCTCGACAACGCACTGCGCCCGGTCCCCGCGGGGGTGATCGGCGAGATATACATCGGTGGAACGCATGTCGCGCACGGCTACCACCGCAGGCCCGGGCTGACCGCCGAGCGATTCGTCGCCGACCCGTTCACGCCGGGCGGCCGGCTGTACCGCTCGGGCGACCTTGCCCGCCGCAACGCCGACGGCGACATCGAGTTCGTCGGACGCGCCGACGAGCAGGTCAAGATCCGCGGCTACCGCATCGAGCTGGGCGAGATCGCCGCCGCCATCTCGGTCGACCCCAGCGTGGGGCGGGCGGTGGTGCTGGCCATGGACCTGCCGCGGTTGGGCAAGAGCCTGGTGGGATACGTCACGCCGGTGCCGGGAGCGGACCCGGAAACCGTTGACGTCGAACGGATCCGAGCCCGGGTGGCCGCGGCGCTCCCGGACTACATGACGCCGGCCGCCTACGTGGCGCTCGACGAGATCCCGATCACGGCCCACGGCAAGATCGACCGCGCCGCGCTGCCCCAGCCCCAGATCGCGGCGGCCGCCGAATACCGCGATCCGGTCACACCCGCCGAACGACGCATCGCCGCATTGTTTTCCGCGTTGCTCGGTCACGACCGAGTGGGGCTCGACGACTCGTTCTTCGACCTGGGCGGCCATTCGCTGGTGGCCACGAAACTGGTCACCGCGATCCGATCCGAGTGCGGGGTGGAGGTCGGCATCCGCGACGTCTTCGAACTGGCGACGGTAAGCGCGTTGGCCGAGCGGGTCGACCGGCTCAGTTCCGGCGAGCTTCGCCAGTCGCGGCCCAAGCTGATCGCCACGGCCCACGACGAGCCGATGCCGTTGTCGGCCTCACAGCTGCGCAGCTGGTTCGCCTATCGCGTCGACGGGCCAAGCTGGGTCAACAACATTCCCTTCGCCGCGAAACTGAGCGGGCCCTGGAACATGGACGCCCTGATCGCCGCCGTCGGGGACGTCGTTGCCCGGCATGAAATCCTGCGCACCTCCTACGTGGAGCTGGATGGCGTGCCGTATCAGGTGGTCGGATCCGCGGGTGACGTTTCCGTGCGCCGGGCCTCCGGCCCCGATCAAGCCTGGCTGCAACGGGAATTGGACGCCGAGCGCAGGCACTGCTTCGAACTGGACCGCGAATTGCCGATTCGGGTCGCGGTGCTGCGCACCGCCGATGACGCCGAGCACGTCCTGTCGCTGGTGGTCCACCACATCGCCTCCGACCACTGGTCGGCCGGGGTGCTGTTCGCCGACGTGATGACCGCGTATCGGGCCAGGCGGGCGGGGGAAGCCCCGGCGTGGGCGCCGCTGCGCGTGCAGTACGCCGACTACGCCGCGTGGCAGGGGGAGTTCCTCGGCGACGCGAGCGGTCAGGAGTCCGCTGTCGCCGCCGAGCAGCGCGAGTACTGGATCCGCCAACTGGCCGGGCTGCCCGAGGACAGCGGGCTGCGGCCCGACTTCCCGCGCCAGCGGGTGCCCAGCGGCGAGGGGGAGTCCGTCGACTTCGGCATCGACGCGACCACCCGCGCCAAGCTCGCCGAGTTGTCCCGCGAGCTGGGCATCACCGAATTCATGCTCTTGCAAACGGCCGTCGCGGTGGTGCTGCACAAAGCCGGTGGTGGGCTCGACATCCCGCTGGGCACCCCGGTCGCCGGGCGCACCGAGGCCGAATTGGATCAGCTGATCGGGTTTTTCGTCAACATCCTGGTGCTGCGCAACGATCTGACCGGCAACCCGACGCTGCGCGAGTTGCTGGCCCGCGCACGGGAAACGGCGCTGGCCGCCTACGCCCATCAGGACCTGCCGTTCGACCGCGTGGTCGACAGCGTCAGCCCGGTCCGTTCGTTGTCGCGCAACCCGCTATTCCAGGTGGTCGTGCACGTCCGCGACCACCTGCCCGCGACGCGCGTGATCGAGCAAGGCTCCGGCGAGGGCGAGCAAGACACGGTGTGCACCTCGCTGGACCCGGTCTTCGACATGGCGCACGCCGACCTCAGCGTCAACTTCTTCGGCACCGACGGCTCTGACGGCGGCGGATACAACGGCAATCTGATCTTCCGCACCGAGCTGTACAGCAGGGCCACGATCGAGCGATTCGCCGGCTGGCTGACTCGGGTGGTCACCGCATTTGCCGACAATGTCGACCAAAGTTTGCGCGACGTGCAGCTGACCGACGCCGCAGAGCGGCACCGCGTGCTGGAGCACTGGAGCCGCGGCGAGCGACCGCCGCACGACCGGCCGCGCACCATTGGGGAATTGCTGGAGCCCAGCCGAGGCTGGGGGACCGGGCGGATCGCGGTGCGCTGCGGCGATCGGCAGCTCGATTACCCAGCGCTGCACCGCCTTTCGGACCGCCTGGCGGCGTTGCTTGCCGCGCGCGGTGTCGGGCCGGGGTCGTTGGTCGGGCTGTCGATGCGGCGCGGCATCGACCTGGTGGTGGCGCTGGTGGCCATCATGAAGGCGGGCGGCGGTTACTTCCCCATCGATCCGGGCTATCCGCGGGCGCGCAAGCAGTTCATGCTCGACGACGTGCGGCCGCCGGTGGTGCTGGCCACGGCCGAAGCGGCGGACACCATCCCCGACGTAGCGGGCGTGGCCGTCATTTCGCTCGACGACGCGCAGGTGCGGGCCGCGCTGGAGAACGGAGATGCCGCTCGGCGGGAACTGCCGCCGCCGCACCCCGACGACCCGATGTTCCTGGTCTTCACGTCCGGATCCACGGGCAAGCCGAAAGGCGCGCTGGGCACCCATCGGTCGATGGCGGCCCGGCTGGACTGGCAGCTGCGGCACTACCCGCCCAGGACGGAGGACGTGCGGCTGGCGCAGGCCTCGATCACGTTCCTCGAGGGTGGCATGGAGATGCTGGCCGGCCTGGCGGCGGGGGCGACGATGATCCTCGCCGACGATGCCG
Organism: Mycobacterium sp. E3305; assembly: GCF_001666785.1. Lineage (NCBI taxonomy): Bacteria > Bacillati > Actinomycetota > Actinomycetes > Mycobacteriales > Mycobacteriaceae > Mycobacterium > Mycobacterium sp. E3305. The sequence goes on from NZ_LZJA01000028.1 coordinate 40,314, forward strand.
AGCACCGCGACCCGGAAGCCCTCGGCGACTTGATGAGTCGGCACGGGGTCGCGCAGGTGACCGCGGTGCCCAGCCTGGTCTCCGCCCTGGTGGACAGCCGGCCCGACGCGGTGCGGGGGCTGTCCAGACTGGTGTGCGGCGGGGAACCGGTGAGCGCGTCGCTGCTACGACGGCTGGTGTCCGTGTGCGGCGGCACGGAGATCGAGCTGTTGAACAACATCGGCTCCACCGAGACGTCCGGCGCGGTATCCCGCGGGCGACTGGCACCGCCGAATCCGCTCGTGGGCAAGCCGGTTCCCGGGGCGGCCGCCTACCTGCTCGACGACGGGCTGCGGCCGGTGCCGGTCGGCGTCGTGGGCGAACTGTATTACGCCGGCGATCAACTGGCGCGGGGCTACTGGAAACGCCCAGGGCTGACCGCCACCCGGTTCGTCGCCGATCCCTTTGCGCTCGAATCGGGTTCACGTCTGTACCGCAGTGGCGACCTCGCCCGCTGGACCGAGGACGGCCAACTGGAATTCGTCGGACGGACCGACCACCAGGTCCAGGTGCGCGGTTTCCGGGTGGAGCTGGCCGAGGTCGAGGCTGCGCTGGCGGCGGTCGACGGGGTCGCCGCCGCCGCCGCACGCACCTGGGAGCTGAACGGCGGCACCTCCCTGGCCGGATACGTTGTGCCGCAACGGCCAATGGTCGACGACGCACAGAAGGCCTCGTTCGCATCGGAGGTGCGCGCCGCCATCGGCGCGACGCTGCCCGGCTATATGATCCCGTCGTCGTTGACCGTCCTGGACGCGCTACCCAAGACCGAGTCGGGCAAGCTGAATCGGCCCGGGCTGCCGCGGCCGTCCGTCACCACCAGCGGACAAACGGAGCCGTCACGCACCGACACCGAACGCGCGCTGGCCAAGGTGTTCGCCGAGCTGCTGTCGACGCCCGAGGTTGGTCGCTTCGACGACTTCTTCGCGCTGGGTGGGGACAGCATCCTGTCGGTGCAGCTCGCCGCGCGCGCACGGGCCGCCGGCCTGGCGGTGAGCCCGCGGATGATCTTCGAGAACCCGACGGTGCAGCAGCTGGCGGCCGCTCTCGACGGGCAGAACGACACCGAGCACGCCGACGACCGGTTCGAGCCGATGAGCACGTCCGGCCTTTCGGCCGACGACTTGGCTGCGGTGACGCAGCTCTGGTCGTCGCGCGACGGTACGCCATGACGGCCACCAAGGATGTCGCGCCCGACATCGAGGACGTGATGGCACTGAGCCCGCTGCAGGAGGGCTTGTATTCGCTGACCACGCTCGCCGAATTCGCCGACGGCGACGCCGACGACCCGTACGTGATCGGCATGGCCGCCGACATCTCCGGCACGCTCGACGTCGCGCTGTTACGTGATTGCGCGACAAAGATGTTGAGGCGGCACCCCAATCTGCGGGCCAGCTTCTTCAGCCGAGGGATCGCCCACCCGGTCCAGATCGTGCCGTCCAGGGTCGACCTGCCGTGGCGCACCGTCGCCGCGGCGCCCGAGGATGTGCAGGCGCTGGAGACCGGTGAACGCCGGCGCCCGTTCGATCTGGAGCGCGGGCCGGCCATCCGCTTCCTGCTCATCGAATTGCCTTGCTCTCGATGGCGTTTGGTGCTCACCGCCCACCACATCGTGATCGACGGCTGGTCGATGCCGGTGTTCGTCAACGAGATGATGACTCTGTATCGGGCCGGCGGGGACGTGTCCGCGTTGCCCGCCACACCGCGGCCCTACCGCGACTACATCGGCTGGCTGGCCGGCCGCGATCTGCAAGCCAGTCAACGGGTCTGGCGGGAGCACCTGGCCGGCCTTCCGGGCCCCACCCTGCTGTCGGCGGCGCTCGGCTCGGGCGAGGACCGGCGCGCCGGGTTGCCCCGCACCACCGAACTGCGGCTGCCGGCCGCGGCGACCGCCCGACTGGTCGACGGGACGCGATCCCGCGGGATCACCGTCAACACGCTGATGCAAATGGCGTGGGCGCTGGTGTTGTCCAGGCTGACCGACACCCACGACGTGGTCTTCGGGGTCACCATCTCCGGCCGGCCGCCCGAACTGACCGGCGTGGAGACCATGATCGGGCTGTTCATCAACACCGTTCCCATGCGGGTGCGGCTCGACCCGGCCGCAAGCGTCGGCGAGCAATGTCGCGCGGTGCAGCGTGACGCCGCGTTGCTGCGTGAGCACGGCTACCTCGGGCACGCCCAACTGCGCGCGCTCGGCGGCGTCGGGGAGATGTTCGACACCCTGCTGGTCTACGAGAACTTCCCCCTGGACGGACTGGCCGCGGGCGTCGAATTGACCGCAGGCGGTGCGACATTCCGGCCGTCCACCCTGCAAACCCTGTCACATTTCCCGATCACCGTCGCCGCGCACATCGAAGGCGGCGAACTGGTGGTGCTGGTCGAAGTGATCGACGGTGCGCTGGGCGCCGTTCCCGCCGCGGCCTTCGGCCGGCGGGTGCTGACCGCCGCCGAACGGCTGCTGCGGGATTGGGACCGGCCGCTGCGCCAGGTGAGCGTTCTCTTCGACGACGAGGCGGCCCCGCCGCGCGCCGCGGCCCCGCCCGCCCCGTCTGCGGTCGGCATCGACACGAGGTTCGCCGACGTCGTCGCCAAGACCCCGGACAACCTCGCGATCAGCTGGGCGGGCGGCACGATGAGCTACCGCGAACTGGACGCCCTCGCCAACGGCCTGGCCGCCCGCCTCGCGAACCGCGGCGTGCGGCCCGAAAGCCCGGTGGCCATTCGGCTTTCCCGGGGACCCTACTACATCGTCGCGATGCTGGCCGTGCTCAAGGCCGGCGGCATGTGCGTGCCCATGGAGCCGACAACACCCCCGGAACGGGTGGAATCGATCCTGCGTCAATCCGGCGCCGCGATCGTGCTCGACGAGGAGTCGCCGCTGGCCGGCGAACCGCCGGGCGCGGCCTTCCACCCGGTCGAAGTGTCGCCCGGGCAAGCCGCCTACGTCGTCTTCACGTCGGGCACCACCGGAGAACCCAAGGGAGTCATCGGAACTCACGCAGCCGTAAGCGCATACGCCGACGACCACCTGGACAACGTGCTGCGCCCGGCGGCCGCCCGGCTGGGCCGGCCGCTGCGCATCGCGCACGCGTGGTCGTTCGCGTTCGACGCCGCCTGGCAGCCGTTGGTCGCGCTGCTCGACGGTCACGCCGTGCACGTCGTCGACGAGCACACGCAGACCGATGCCGAGGCGCTGGTCGAGGCGATCGCCGAGCACCGCATCGACATGATCGACACCACCCCGTCGATGTTTGCCCAACTCGCGGCATGCGGTTTGCTGAGCACGGTGCCGCTGGCGGTGCTGGCCCTGGGCGGGGAAGCGCTCGGCAAGCCCGCCTGGAACCTCATCCGCGCCGAGTGCGCGCGCACCGGCATGGCGGCCCACAACTGCTATGGCCCCACCGAAACGACGGTCGAGGCGGTGGTCGCCGCCATCGCCGAGCATGACGACCCGTCGATCGGGCGGCCGACCGCGTACACGCGCGGCTACGTGCTGGACTCCGCGCTGCGACCGGTTCCGGGCGGCGTGACGGGCGAGCTGTATCTCGCCGGCGCCCAGCTGGCCCGCGGTTATCTGGGCCGCGCCGCCGAAACCGGGCAGCGGTTCGTCGCCGACCCGTTCGCGACCGGCGAACGCATGTACCGCACTGGCGATTTGGTGCGTCGGGCCCCCAACGGCTCGCTGGTATACGTGGGCCGCGCCGACGCTCAGGTCAAGATCCGCGGCTACCGCGTCGAGCCGGGCGAGATCGCGGCCGCGCTCGAATCGCATCCCGCCGTCCGGCGAGCGGGGGTCGTGGTGCGCCGGCGTCAAGGGGCCGCGCTGCTGACGGCCTACGTGGTCGTCGCCGAAGCGGCGCCCCGGCCGCCGACGGCGGCCGAGCTACGTACGATGCTCGGCACCCGGTTGCCGCGCTACATGATCCCTCAGCGCATCCTCGCGGTCGACGAGATCCCCTTGACGGTCAACGGCAAGCTGGACGAGGCCGCGCTCAGCGCCTTCGACGCCAACGAGCCGGATCCCGCCGAGGCCGCCCCCGCAACGCCGACCGAAGCCGCACTGGCCGAAGTGCTTTCGGAGCTGCTCCACCAGCCGCGAGTCGACGTCTCCGCGGATTTCCTGCAGCTGGGGTTGGACAGCATCACGGCCCTGTCGGTGGTCCAGGCGACCCGGGCACGGGGAATTGCCCTGCGCGCCAGGCTCGTCCTCGAGTGCGCCAACATCCGCGAATTAGCGGAGGCGATCGACTCCGAAACGGCCTCTGCCGCAAGCGATGCCGAAGAGGACACCGGACCCATGCCGGTGTTGCCCAACGGACGATGGCTCTACGAATTCGGTGAGCCGCGCCGCCTGGCGCAGACCGAGGCCATCCGGCTGCCCGACAACGTCACCCGCGAACAACTGGACGCCGCGCTGGCCGGCATCGTGAACGCCCACGAGGTGCTGCGCTCCCGCCTGGACCGGGCCGCCATGACCCTGGTTTCGGCACCGGACACCCACACCGGACTCATCGACGAGGTTGCGACCTCCGACGATCTGCGAGCGGTGATCCCCGCCTACGCGGCCGGGGCCGTCGACCGCCTCGACCCGGAGCGGGGGACGATGCTGGCCGCGGTATGGCTTCGGCCCCCGGCCGGGCCGAGCGTCCTGCTGCTGGCCGCCCATGTCCTTGCGATGGACCCGGCGTCCTGGCGGGTCGTCCTCGGCGAATTGGATTCCGCCCTAACGGCTTTGACCACCAGGCGTGCGCCCGCGCCGATCCGCGAACACACCAGCTACCGGCGCTGGGCCGCCGCCCTCATCGAGCGCGCTCACCGACTGGACACCGTGCAGTTCTGGGCCGCCCAGTCCGACGGCGACGATCCCGACCTCGGCGCCCGGCGGGTCGATCCGCGTCGCGACCGCGCCCGCGATCTGGACGTCCGCATGATCGCCACCGACGCCGACCTCACCCGCCGGTTACTGGGCTCGGGCCTGCCGATGCCCCACCTGTTGATCGCCGCCACGGCGGCGACGGTGACGCGGTGGCGGCGCTCGCGCGACCAGGCCACGCCACCGCCCCTGCTGGCGCTCGAAACACACGGGCGCGCCGACGGTCTCGTCGACGGCACGGGCACGCGCAGCATCGACACCGGCGACACCGTCGGGCTGTTGAGCTCCATCTACCCGATACGGGTGACGTCGACGGGCCCACGAGGCGCGGGGGAGCTGCTGGCGACGATCCCGGGCGATGGGCTGGATTACGGGTTGCTGCGCTACCTGCGCACCGACACCGCCGAGCGACTCGCCCCGCTGCGCCGGCCGCAACTGCTGCTGAACTACATCGGAGCCGCCCATGCCCACGGCGGCACCGCGTTGACGCTGGAGCGGGAGCTGCTGGCCGGGGTGTCGCCACAGCCCGAACCCGATCTCGCGGTCCGCCACGAGCTCACCATCGTGGCCGCCATGCTCACCTTCGACGGGCAGCGGGTGCTGGCCGCGCAGTGGCGCACGCTGCCCGACATTCTCAGTGACGCCGATGTCGCCGAGCTGCAACATCTTTGGATCGACTCGCTACGGGAGATGGCCCCATGAGCACACTTGCGATCCTCGGCGCGGGAGCCAAGGCGGTCGCCGTCGCGGCCAAGGCTTCCGTGCTGCGGGACATGGGTGTCGATGCCCCCGAGGTGATCGCCGTCGAACGTATCGGCGTGGCGGCGAACTGGCAGGCGAGCGGCGGCTGGACCGACGGCGCGCACCGGCTGGGCACCAGCCCGGAGAAGGATGTCGGGTTCCCCTACCGCTCGGCACTGGTGCCCCGCCGCAACGCCGAACTCGACGAGCGGATGACCCGCTATAGCTGGCAGTCCTATTTGATCGCCACGGCGTCGTTCGCCGAGTGGATCGACCGCGGCCGCCCGGCGCCGACCCATCGCAAGTGGAGCCAATACCTGGGCTGGGTGGCCGACCGGATCGGCCTCAACGTGGTGCACGGTGAGGTGGAACGGCTGGCCGTCAGCGGGGACCAGTGGACGCTGCACACCCACGAGACGACCGTGCAAGCCGACGCCCTGATGATCACCGGGCCCGGTCAGGCCGAGAAATCCTTGCTGCCCGGCAATCCGCGCATGCTGTCGATCGCCCAGTTCTGGGACCGCGCCGCGGGTCACGACCGGATCAGCGCCGAGCGCGTGGCGGTGATCGGCGGCGGCGAGACCGCGGCGTCGATGCTCAACGAGCTGTTCCGGCACCGGGTTTCAACCATCACCGTCATCTCGCCGCAGGTGACGCTGTTCACCCGCGGGGAGAGCTTCTTCGAGAACTCGCTGTTCTCCGACCCCACCGATTGGAGCGCGCTGACGCTGGCCGAACGCCGCGACGCGCTGGCCCGCACCGACCGCGGGGTCTTCTCGGCGAACGTGCAGGAGGCCCTGCTGGCCGACGACCGCATCCGCCATCTGCGGGGCCGGGTGGCCCACGCGGTGGGCCGCGACGGGCAGATCCGACTGACCCTGTCCACCAACCGCGGCAGCGAGAACCTCGAGACGGTGCACGGTTTCGACCTCGTCATCGACGGTTCTGGCGCCGACTCGCTGTGGTTCACGTCGTTGTTCGGCCAGGACGTGCTGGACCTGTTGGAGCTCGGCCTGGGCGGACCGCTGACCGCCGACAGCCTGCAGGAGGCGATCGGCCACGACCTGGCCGTCACCGACGTCGCACCCAAGTTGTTCCTGCCCAACCTCTCCGGTCTGACGCAGGGGCCGGGATTTCCCAACCTCAGCTGCTTGGGATTGTTGTCAGACCGGGTATTGGGATCCACGGTGGGTTCGGTGGGCCCGCCCCAGCACACGACAAGGAGACGCGATGAGCATCAACCCCTTCGATGACGAGAACGGCACCTTCTTCGTCCTCGTCAACGACGAGGATCAACACAGCCTGTGGCCGAGCTTCGCCGACAAGCCGGCGGGGTGGCGCGTGGTCTACGGCGAGGCGAGCCGCGCGGAGTGCCTCGACTACATCGAGCAGAACTGGACCGACATCCGGCCGAAGAGTCTCCGGGAATCGATCGAGCGACGCTCGTAACGGGCGGGCGGTGCGCGGCCGTAGCGTCGCCGTACCGTGACCGGCCCGAGACACAATCGCCGGTCACACCAGGCACACTTACACCTACTAACCGTGGTCACGCGGAACCGTGTGGGGGACAAGATCGCTGAGATCCCGCCATGGTGCATGCGTATCGAAGGGGGAACCGTGAAAACCATGAAGAGTATTGCCACCGGCGTGGCGGCGTTCGCCGTCTTAGGGGGAGCCGCCGGTGGCGTTTTCGTCGCGGCACCGATGGATCAGGTGCGGTTGGCCGCGCTCGGCGCGCCGCTCCCGCAGGACCCGCCACCGCCGCCGCCGGCCCCGGGCGCTCTTCCGACCGCGGAGCAGTTGTCGACCCTGTGCGACCAGGCGACCAATCCGGGCGTCTCGTACACCACCAAGAACAACCTGGTGGAGAACGGCATCACCCCCGACGAGGGCCACGTTGCCGATCACGATCTGCGAAAGGCCTACCGCAACGGCAACTTTCCGGAGACCTTCGCCGTGACGAACATCGCGCCGGCCGGCCCGAACATGGCCCAGGCCGACGTGGCGATCTCGGGTCCGAAGTTCGCCGGGCCGGTGGAAAAGCACCTGGTGTTCGTCAATCAGGGCGGCAACTGGGTCCTGCAGCACGACGCCGCCATCGCCCTGATCCAGGCCGCGACCGCGACCAACTAGCCGGCCGCAATTCTGGGCCGCCACACAGCTGGGGCACAGGTTCCGCCTGTTGTCTTCACATGGCGTGGCCGTAACGTAGCCATGCCGCCAGGCGAATCAACAGGAGTAGCAGGCGCGTTGACACCACGCCAGATGCGTGGATCCGTTTCACCAGGCGCGCCCGTCGAAGGGGGAACCATGAAAACCGTCAAGTTGCTCGCCACCAGCGCGGCAGCATTCGCCGTCATCGGGGGTGCGGCCGCCGGCGCGGTCTCCATCGCGCCTTCGATGGACCAGGTGCGGCTCGCAGCGATCGGTGCGCCGTTACCGCAGGATCCGGCTCCGGTTGCGGCCGCCGACCTGCCGACCGCCGATCAGCTGACCGGCGTGCTGAACAGCCTGGCCGACCCGAGCGTCTCGTTCGCCAGCAAGAGCAACCTGGTTCAGGGCGGCATCAGTGGCATCGAGGCGCACGTCGCCGACAAGAAGCTGCAGAAGGCGGCCAAGAACGGCGACCTGCCCCTGTCGTTCGGTGTCACGAACATCCAGCCGGCCGCGGCCGGCTCGGCCACGGCTGACGTCGCGGTCTCCGGCCCGAAGCTGACGTCACCGGTCACCCAGAACGTCACGTTCGTCAACCAGGGCGGCTGGGTGCTGTCGCGGGCGTCGGCGATGGAGTTGCTGCAAGCCGCCGGTCAGTGATCGCCGCGCAGGTCTAACCGCGCGATGCGGACGGGGTCGGCTAGCACGTCGATCGAGGCGATCAGGCCGTCGCGCACGACGAATCCCATGATCGCCGTCGCCTGCCCGGCGACGAAGATCACCGCGCCGGCCGCCCCGTTGACTGTCGCGGCGCGCACCTCGCGGTCCGGGCCCGCATAGCTGCGGGCCAGCTTGGCCACGGTGGGTGCACCCTCGGCGCGGAAGCCGGGGGTGCCGCGGCCGAAGTCCCCGCGCAGCACCACCTCGGGATCCAGCACCGCGACCAGGCGGTCGAAGTCGCCGCTGCGGCCCGCCGCGAAGAACGCGTCGACGGCCTCCCGCTGGGCGGTCGCGTCGCCGTCGGGGGACGGGTCGGCCTGTTCGATCCGCCGGCGCGCCCGGCTGGCCAGCTTGCGGGTGGCCTCCGGCGTGCGGCCGACGATGGGCGCGATCTGGTCGAACGGCACGGCGAACGCGTCGTGCAGCACAAACGCCAGGCGCTGCTCGGGCGGCAACGTATCCAGCACCACGAACAACGCCAGCCCGACCGCGTCGGCGAGCATCGCCCGGTGTTCGGGGTCGAACTCGCCGTCGGCTTCCACGATCGGGTCCGGCAGGACGGCGGCCAGGTCCTCCCGTCCGCGGGCCCGGCGGTCGCGGAGCATGTTCAAACAGATGCGGGCCACCACGGTGGTCAGCCAGGCGTCCAGATTGGCGATCCCGTCGGCGTGGCTTCCGCTCAGCCGCAGCCACGCCTCCTGCACGGCGTCCTGGGCGTCGTCGATCGAGCCCAGCATGCGGTAGGCGATGGCGCCCAGCTGCGGCCGCGCCGCCTCGAAACGCGCCGTCACCGACGCAGCGACGGTCACGTGTCACCGTGGGTTTCCGGCAGGGCGCAGACCCGGTCGCCCGAGAAGCCGGACGAGCCGATACCGAGCGCGAGGTTGAAGCGGGCCCGCAGGTTGCCCAGCGTGATGACGTGGGTGAGCCCGACGAGTTGGGCGGTGTCGAAATGCCCGCGCAGCGCATCGAAAAGCTCGTCGCTGACCTCGACGGGGGTGCGGCTGATCGCGGTGGCGTACTCGAGGATCAGCTTGTCGACGTCGGAGAAGCACGCGGCGTTCCGATAATCGGCCATCGCGAGCAGTTCCTCGTCGGTGATGCCCCACCGGCGGGCGATCTGCGAACCCAGGTCGATGCAGTACTCGCAGTGCACCGTCGTCGCCGCCTTGAGTTCCGCGAGCGCACGGTCGCGGGGGCGCAGGATGTCCAGCTTCGACTCGGCCTGCTCGAGCCTGCCGTACGCGTTGAGCAGCCGGGGGATGTGCGCGTACATCCGCAGCGGTTCCAGCATCCCGGCCGTTTCGAGCCCGGTCATCTGGGCCAGCTTGCGTTTGGTGAAGAAGAAGGCGATCTTGGCGCCCAGACCGGCGTCACGGTCCGAGACTCCTTGCAGCCGAGGCATGGCGGTCCTCCTTGAATGTCGTCCTCACCAAGTCGACACCCGGCGGTGCGCAAACGTGACCGGCTACCGCGGCGGCCCCGGCGCCATGTCCATGTCGAAGATCCGCGCGTGCAGCACCGTGCGGTTCCGCAGAGCCGCGCGGACCGCCCGGTGCAGGCCGTCTTCGAGGTAGGTGACGCCCTTCCACCGCACCGCGTGCGGAAACAGGTCGCCGTAGAACGTGGAGTCCTCCGACAGCAGGCGGTCCAGGGCGAGCACGGTGGTCGTGGTGACCAATTCGTCGAGCCGGATCTGCTGCGGCGGAATCTGGGCCCAATCCCGGTAGGACAGCCCATGCTCGGGGTATGGCTTGCCGTCGCGCACGCCCTTGAAAATCATCGCCCGATCTTCCCCGACGCGTCGCGATCACCCGACCGGTTCATGCTGGAAAGGCTAACCGGAAGAAGCGTCGCCAGCGCCGAAGCGTCGGTAATCGTTGCGGGTGCCGCCGACTGCCCGCCGCCGACCGCCCGCTGGTAACCGTTGGCGCGGCTCGGGACCCGTAAAATGGACCCGGTCAGCGCGGTGCAGGGAGGTGACAACGAGTGGGAAGTGCCGACGATCGGCGTTTCGAGGTGTTGCGTGCCATCGTCGCCGATTTCGTTGCCACCAAGGAGCCCATCGGTTCCAAGACGCTGGTGGAGCGTCATAACCTGGGCGTCTCGTCCGCCACCGTGCGCAACGACATGGCGGTGCTGGAGGCCGAGGGGTACATCACCCAGCCGCACACCAGCTCCGGGCGCGTGCCGACCGAGAAGGGCTACCGCGAGTTCGTCGACCGGCTCCACGACGTCAAGCCGTTGTCCTCCGCCGAGCGCAGCGCGATCCTGAGCTTCCTGGAGTCCGGCGTCGACCTGGACGACGTGCTGCGCCGGGCGGTGCGACTGCTGGCCCAACTGACCCGCCAGGTCGCCGTGGTGCAGTACCCGACGCTGACGTCGTCCACCGTGCGCCACCTCGAAGTGATCGCGCTGACGCCGGCCCGCCTGCTGATGGTGGTCATCACCGACACCGGTCGGGTGGACCAGCGCATCGTCGAACTCGGCGACGTCATCGACGACCACCAGCTGTCCCAGCTCCGCGAGATGCTCGGCCAGGCGTTGATCGGCAAGAAGCTTTCGGCCGCCTCGATCGCGGTGGCCGACCTGGCCGGTCAGCTCCGTGCCCCGGACGGCCTGGGCGACGCCGTCGGCCGCTCGGCGACCGTGTTGCTGGAGTCGTTGGTGGAACACACCGAAGAACGCTTGCTGATGGGCGGGACCGCAAACCTGACGCGCAACGCCGCCGATTTCGGCGGCTCGCTGCGCTCGATCCTCGAGGCCCTCGAGGAGCAGGTGGTGGTGCTGCGGTTGCTGGCGGCCCAGCAGGAAGCCGGTAAGGTGACGGTGCGTATCGGCCATGAGACGGCCGCCGAGCAGATGGCGGGCACTTCGATGGTGACCACCGCCTACGGCACCTCCGACACCGTGTTCGGCGGAATGGGTGTGCTGGGGCCCACCCGGATGGACTATCCGGGAACTATCGCCAGCGTCGCCGCGGTTGCCCTCTATATCGGCGAAGTCCTGGGTGCTCGATGAACGCGCACCCGCGGCACGCGCAGGCGCGGGATAAGGACCAGGTTTAGGAGAGTCAGGCGTGGCACGCGACTATTACGGGCTGCTCGGGGTGAGCAGGAACGCCAGCGACGCGGAGATCAAGCGCGCATACCGCAAGCTGGCGCGCGAACTGCATCCCGACGTCAACCCGGATGAGGCCGCGCAGGCGAAGTTCAAGGACATCAGCGTCGCCTACGAGGTGCTCAGCGACCCCGAGAAGCGCCGGATCGTCGACCTCGGCGGCGACCCGATGGAAAACGCTGCCGCGGGCGGCGGGTTCGGCGGCGGGTTCGGCGGCCTCGGCGACGTGTTCGAGGCCTTCTTCGGCGGCGGCTTCAGCGGCGGCGCGACCTCGCGCGGTCCGATCGGCCGGGTGCGGCCGGGCTCGGACTCGCTGCTGCGGATGCGGCTCGACCTCGAAGAGTGCGCCACCGGGGTGACGAAACAGGTCACCGTCGACACCGCGGTGCTGTGCGACCGCTGCCAGGGCAAGGGCACCAACGGCGATTCCGTGCCGGTCCCGTGCGACACCTGCGGCGGCCGCGGCGAGGTCCAGACGGTGCAGCGGTCGCTGCTCGGCCAGGTGATGACCTCCCGGCCGTGCCCCACCTGCCGCGGCGTCGGCGTCGTCATCCCCGATCCCTGCCACCAGTGCATGGGTGACGGCCGGGTCCGCGCCCGCCGGGAGATCAGCGTGAAGATCCCCGCCGGGGTCGGCGACGGGATGCGGGTTCGGCTCGCCGCCCAGGGCGAGGTCGGACCCGGGGGAGGGCCGGCCGGCGACCTGTACGTCGAGGTGCACGAGCAGGCCCACGACGTCTTCGTCCGCGAGGGCGACGACCTGCACTGCACGGTGTCGGTGCCCATGATCGACGCCGCGCTGGGCGCCACGGTCACGATCGACGCCATCCTGGACGGCATCAGCGAGGTCACCGTTCCGCCTGGCACGCAACCGAATTCGGTCATCACGCTGCGGGGGCGCGGGATGCCGCACCTGCGGTCGGGCACCCGTGGCGACCTGCACGTCCACGTCGAGGTGGTGGTGCCCACCCGGCTGGACCACCACGACACCGAACTGTTGCGTGAGCTGAAGGCCCGGCGCAGCCGCGACGTGCCCGAGGTCCGCTCGACGCACGCCGGCGGCGGCCTGTTCAGCCGGCTGCGCGAGACCTTCACCGGGCGCTAGCCGCCTCCCTTCGCCGAGCGTGGGGTCTATGGACGAATTCGGGGCGGTCTTCGTGTGTAACCCCCACACTCGTCGACGTTAGGAGCAACGCGATGGTCGCGACCCTCTTCTACGTCGATGCACTGCCCGACGTCGGTTCGTTGGCCGTTGTCGACGGTGACGAGGGATTTCACGCCGCCACCGTGCGGCGGATCCGCCCCGGCGAGCAACTGGTCCTCGGCGACGGCGCCGGCGGGCTGGCGCACTGCGAGGTCGAGCACGCCGGCCGCGACGGCTTGCGCGCCCGGGTGCTGAAGCGCTGGAGTGTCGCGGCCGGGCAGCCGCCCGTCACCGTGGTCCAGGCGTTGCCGAAGTCGGAGCGCTCGGAGCTGGCCATCGAACTGGCCACCGAAGCCGGCGCCGACGCATTCCTGGCCTGGCAGGCGGCCCGGTGTGTGGCCAGTTGGCAGGGTGCCCGCGTGGACAAGGGCCTGCGCCGTTGGCGCGCCGTCGCCCGTTCGGCGGCCCGGCAGTCGCGTCGGGCGCACATCCCGCCCGTCGACGGCGTCCTGTCCACCGCGGCGCTGGTCGACCGGGTTCGCGACGAGCTGCGCGCGGCAGGGGTGGTCCTGGCGTTGCACGAGTCGGCCGCCGACCCGCTCGCCCACGCCGATATCGCGGGTGCGGCTTCGCTGTTCCTTGTGGTGGGTCCCGAGGGCGGCATCGCGCCCGACGAGATCGCCGCGTTGACCGAGGCGGGCGCGGTGGCGGTGCGGCTGGGCCCCCAGGTGCTGCGGACCTCGACAACCGCGGCGGTGGCGCTCGGCGCGCTCGGCGTGCTCACCCCGCGGTGGGATACCGCGTCGAACCTGTAGTTTTGCGCGGCCGCCACCATGGGGTCCGCTGGATATGACCGGGGGTGGCGGGCCGGGGCGGTGGCCGACGCCCGGCCGGCGAATGGCGGCTGAAGGCTGACCAACGAGTGGCCCCGGCGTAGACTTAGGCAGCCGAGCAAACCACCGACAACCGAGAAAGCAGGCATCGAGAGCCACGTGACGCCCCGCGAGACCAGCGCTGTTGACGCAGCCGGAGGCCTCCAGGCCAACGCCCAAGTACGCAGCAGCATCGATGTTCCGCCCGATGTCGTCGTCGGCTTGTTGGGCTCGGCGGACGAAAACCTCCGCGCGCTGGAGCGCAGCCTGAACGCCGATCTGCATGTGCGCGGCAACGCCATGACCGTCTCGGGCGAGCCGGCCGACGTCGCGCTCGCCGAGCGGGCGATCTCCGAGCTGGTCGCGATCGTCGCCAACGGACAGCCGCTGACGCCGGAGGTGGTCCGCCACAGCGTCGCCATGCTGACCGGCACCGACAACGAATCGCCGGCCGAAGTGCTCACCCTGGACATCCTGTCGCGGCGCGGCAAGACGATCCGGCCCAAGACGCTCAACCAGAAGCGCTACGTCGACGCGATCGACGCCAACACCATCGTCTTCGGGGTCGGCCCGGCCGGCACCGGCAAGACGTATCTGGCGATGGCCAAGGCGGTCAGCGCGCTGCAAACCAAACAGGTGAACCGCATCATCCTCACCCGGCCGGCGGTGGAAGCCGGTGAGCGCCTTGGCTTTCTGCCGGGCACACTGAGCGAGAAGATCGACCCTTACCTGCGGCCGCTGTATGACGCGCTCTACGACATGATGGATCCCGAGCTGATCCCGAAGTTGATGTCGGCCGGGGTCATCGAGGTGGCGCCGCTGGCCTACATGCGCGGTCGCACCCTGAATTCGGCGTTCATCGTCCTCGACGAGGCGCAGAACACCACCGCCGAGCAGATGAAGATGTTCCTCACCCGACTCGGCTTCGGCTCGAAGATGGTGATCACGGGCGACATCACCCAGGTGGACCTGCCCGGTGGCGCCAGGTCGGGCCTGCGCTCGGCGATCGAGATCCTCGACAGCGTGGAGGACATTCACATCGCGGAACTGACCAGTGCCGACGTGGTGCGCCACCGGCTGGTCTCCGAAATCGTGGACGCCTACGCGAAATTCGAAGAGCCCGGGTTGGCGACCAACCGGGCGGCCCGGCGGGCCTCAGGCTCCCGCGGGCGCCGGTGATGAAGGCTGTGACTGGTTGATGGGCGTCCTATGAGCATCGAGGTCTCCAACGAGTCGGGCGTTGACGTTTCCGAAACCGAATTGATCAGCGTCGCGCGGTTTGTCATCGCCAAGATGGACGTCAACCCCGCCGCAGAGCTGTCGATGGTGCTGCTGGACACCGCGGCGATGGCCGACCTGCACATGCGCTGGATGGACCTGCCCGGGCCGACGGACGTGATGAGCTTCCCGATGGACGAGTTGGAGCCGGGGGGCCGGCCGGATGCCCCGGAGCCGGGGCCGTCGATGCTGGGTGACATCGTGCTGTGCCCCGAATTCGCGGCCGGGCAGGCCGACGCGGCGGGCCACACCCTGGGCCATGAGCTGGCGCTGTTGACCATCCACGGCGTGCTGCACCTGCTGGGCTACGACCACGGCGAACCGGACGAGGAAAAAGAGATGTTCGCCCTGCAGGACCGATTGCTCGAAGAGTGGGTCGCCGAGCAGGTCCAGGCCTACCAACAAGATCGCCAGCAGGAGCGGGACCGTCAATTGCTGGACAAGTCAAGGTATTTCGACAATTGAGCCGACTAAAAGCACTCGGGATCGCGGCCGCGGCCGCCGTCGCCCTGGCACCGGTCTCGGTGGTGGCCACCACGATCGGCGTCGCCGAGGCGGCCCCGTGCGCCGGCGGCGGGTCCAACCCGACCAGCTGCAACTGGTGCCAGTACCTGGTTGCGCAGTATCACACCTCCAACGTGTGCTCCCAGGACGCGCCGCCCCGCCGGGTTCAGCCGCCGCCGAGCCCGGTGCAGATTCCGGAGGTGCCCGCGTACGTGCCGCCGAGCACCGTTCCGGTGCAGGCCCCACCGCTCATCCCTCCGCCGAACCTGCCGCCCGCGAACGCCCTTCCGACGATCAATCCGCCGGGCCCCGACGCGTCGAGGAACGTCTCGGTGGTGGCTCCGCCCCGGGGGCTCGATGTTCCCGCCCAGGCGGTCGCGGCGGCCAAGGCCGCACCGCCGACGCGCGTCAATCCCGCCGACCCGCCGAAACCGCCGAAGCAGGTCGACTTCAACCAGCGGGTGCAGAACGTCGTCAGCACCCACCGGGAGAACGTCGACGTCCTGAAGGTCGACAACCAGCGGCTGGTCCGGCCCCGGCACTGGGACTACGTCGACTACGACGACGCCTTCCGCCGCCCGGCCCTGTACAACCCGCTGAACCAGGCGATGACGTTCCGCTACTCCTACGGCGGCGCCGACCGGGAGGCGTACCTGCCGCCCGGCGCCCGGATCGTGCTCGACGCCGCCACCGTCGGCGTCGTCCCCTTCACGGCGGTCGGTGACGGCTGGGTGGTCTCGGGCAGCTTCTACGGCGGGGGCTCGGTACCGCCGGACGGTTTCAACGGCCCGCCGCCGCCGGACTACAAGCCACCCGAGCCGCCGAAGCTCTACCAGAACGTCTTGGTCTCCGTGCCCGCCGCCAACCAGACGCTGGAGGTCGGCCAGGTGTCGGTGGTGGGCCGGGACGAGAGCCAACCCGGGGGTAGCCAAGACGTCTTCCTGCTCGACGACTCCACGTTGGCCTGGGGCCAGACCAACGACTCCAGCAGCAGCAGCAGCCAGATCAGCGTCACCAAGACCCAGTCGCTGCCGCACGCCGGACCCACCGACGACGGCAGCTTCCTGGTGGTGCTCGCGGTCCGCCCGCACGAGGATCCGACCCAACCCGCCCAGCCCTGGTGGCCCTCGGCGCTGGGCTATGGGGCATTGGGGGTCGTGGTGTGCCTTGGGGCCTGGGCCCTCAACCGAAAGCGGAGCGACGACGACGTGGAGCCGGTCACCACATCGAGGTCTTCCGGCAATTGACCGGTCTGTCCTGGCTGCTCGGCGCGATGGCGCTGATCGCTATCGGCGGGCTGTTCGCCGCGATCGACGCGGCCATCAGCACGGTGTCGCTGGCCCGGGTCCAGGAGCTCGTGCGCGAGGAACGGCCCGGCGCCGTGTCGCTGTCCGAGGTGATGGCCGAGCGGCCGCGTTACATCAACCTGGTCGTCCTGCTGCGGATCACGTGCGAGATCACGGCCACCGTGCTGCTGGTGCTGTTTCTGTACGACAACTTCGGTCTCACCTGGGCGCTGTTCGGTGCGGCGGCCACCATGGTGGTCATCAGTTTCGTGGTCATCGGGGTGGGCCCGCGCACCCTCGGCCGTCAGCACGCGTACTCCATCTCGTTGACGACAGCCGTTCCGCTGCGGCTCATCTCGTGGTTGTTGATGCCGCTCAGCCGGCTGCTGGTCGTCCTGGGTAATGCGCTGACGCCCGGCCGCGGCTTGCGCAACGGGCCGTTCGCGTCCGAGATCGAGCTACGCGAAGTCGTCGACCTGGCCCAGCAGCGCGGCGTGGTCGCCGCCGACGAGCGCCGGATGATCGAGTCGGTCTTCGAACTCGGCGACACCCCGGCCCGCGAGGTCATGGTGCCGCGCACCGAAATGATCTGGATCGAAAGCGACAAGCTGGCCAGTCAGGCGTTGAACCTGGCGGTGCGCAGCGGGCACTCGCGTCTTCCGGTGATCGGGGAGAACGTCGACGACATTGTCGGGGTCGTCTACCTGAAAGACCTTGTCCAGCAGAGCTTTCTCTCGGGTGACGGCGGCCGGGGCATCACCGTGGCCCAGGTGATGCGTCCGGCGGTGTTCGTGCCGGACTCCAAGCCGCTGGATACGCTGCTGCGCGAGATGCAGCGCGACCGCAACCACATGGCCCTGTTGGTCGACGAGTACGGCGCGATAGCCGGCCTGGTGACCATCGAGGACGTGCTGGAGGAGATCGTCGGCGAGATCGCCGACGAATACGACCAGGCCGAGACGGCGCCGGTAGAAGACCTGGGCGACAAACGGTTTCGCGTCTCGGCGCGGCTGCCGATCGAAGATCTCGGCGAGCTTTACGGGGTGGACTTCGACGACGATCTCGACGTCGACACCGTGGGCGGCCTGCTGGCCCTGGAGCTGGGCCGGGTTCCGTTGCCCGGGGCCGAGGTGGTCTCGCATGGCCTGCGGCTCCAGGCCGAAGGCGGCACCGACCACCGGGGACGCGTTCGCATCGGCACGGTCCTGCTGAGCCCGGTCGAGCCCGAGTCCAACGGCTCGGACGGGGAGAGCCCCTCGTGACGTCGAACGTCCGCCCACCGCGAACGTGCGGCCCGCGGCCAGCCACGGGTGCAAGGTCGGCGAGATGACCGAATTCCATTCCGGTTTCGTGTGTTTGGTCGGCAGGCCGAACACCGGCAAGTCGACGCTGACGAACGCGCTCGTCGGCTCCAAGGTGGCGATCACCTCGACGCGGCCGCAGACCACCCGCCACACCATTCGCGGCATCGTGCACCGGGAGAACTTTCAGATCATCCTGGTGGACACGCCGGGCCTGCACCGGCCGCGGACACTGCTCGGCAAGCGGCTCAACGACCTGGTGCGCGACACCTACGCCGAAGTCGACGTGATCGGCCTGTGCATCCCGGCCGACGAGGCGATCGGTCCGGGGGACAGGTGGATCGTCGACCAAATCCGTTCGACCGCACCGAAAACGACCTTGGTCGCCATCGTCACCAAGATCGACAAGGTGCCTAAAGATCGGGTGGCCGCGCAGCTGGTCGCGGTCAGTGAACTGGTCGGCGACTCGGCCGAGATCGTCCCCGTGTCGGCCGCCACCGGTGCTCAGGTGGATGTGCTGATCGACGTGCTGGCCGCGGCGTTGCCGGCCGGCCCGGCGTACTACCCCGACGGGGAACTGACCGACGAACCCGAGGAAGTCCTGATGGCCGAGCTCATCCGCGAGGCCGCCCTGGAGGGCGTTCGCGACGAGCTGCCGCATTCGCTGGCGGTCGTCATCGACGAGGTGAGTCCCCGCGCGGACCGCGACGACCTGATCGACGTGCACGCGTTGCTTTACGTCGAGCGCGACAGCCAGAAGGGCATCATCATCGGCAAGGGTGGGACCCGGCTGCGCCAGGTGGGTACGGCGGCGCGCGGCCAAATCGAGAAGTTGCTCGGCACCAAGATCTACCTGGACTTGCGCGTGAAGGTCGCCAAGAATTGGCAGAGCGATCCCAAACAGCTTGGCCGGCTTGGTTTCTGAAACAGACGCGGCGAACCGCGGCGTCCGGCTTCAGCTGACTGCGGCGACCCGCTGCGCCCGGCTTCGCCGCGGTTGCGATCGCCACCGCCGCGCTTGCGATCGCCGCTAGGCGAGCACGCGGATTGTCTGCAGCGACGGATCCGCCGCGTCGGGAACGTTCATGCCGGCGCGCACACCGGAACACAGGTAATCCAGCACCGCGTCGTTGAGCCGCTCGCCGGGCACCACCGCGGGAATCCCCGGCGGATACGGCGTGCACTGCTCGGCGGCAACCCGGCCCCGCCGGTGGGAACTTGCTCGACGCGCATCCAACTGTGGAGCACCAGATTGGTCCACGGCGAACGGATACCCGCCTTGCCCTCGGCTATGCGATCGCCTCGAGCAATGCGTGTTCGCGCACCGCCGCAAGCGAATTCAACTTTCGAGGATGTGCCGCTTACCGGTTCACCTTCGCGGCGGCGGGGTACCGGCTACCGGCGGCGCTCCCGTTTCGGCGTTCCACCACACCGTCGGTTGTTTGGTCGACCATCCGCACACGGCCTCGAGCTCAGCGGCCAGCGAGATCAGCATGCCCTCGCTGTTGGCCGGCCCCATCAGTTGCACCCCGATGGGCAACCCCTCGGAGGTGAACCCGGCCGGCACGTTGATCGACGGCCAGCCCAGCACGTTCCAGGGAAAGGTCAGCGGGCACGCGGCGATCATCGCGCGGTCGGTGCCGAAGCTGCTCAGCCGGTCGAAGGCGCGGGCCAGCGGTGGCGGTTGGGCGGTCGTCGGAGCCAGGACGACATCGACGATGTCGAAGATCGAACCCACCCGACGCTGCGCGGCTGCTTCGTGCCGCCGCGCGGTGCGCAGAATCGCCTGACCCAGCACATAGCCCATGCGCAGGTTGGCTACCGTGCGAGGGTCGAGCACCACCCCGTCGCCCAGCCGCTCCTCCCAGTCCCGCAGACCGGCGGTGGACCGGGCGAGGAAGTCCCACGACAGCCGCAGGCCGTAGTCGGGATTGCCGGGAACGACGGTGTGGCCGAGCAACTCCAGTTGCTTGGCCACGGCACGCGTCGCGGCCAGGATTTCCGGGTGCAGCTTGGGCCGGAAACCGGTGTACGGGAATCGGGTCGACAGCGCGATGTTGAGCGGTCCGGGTGCGATGCCGACATAGTCGGACGCGGTGATCGGGGGCGGCTTGTGCCGGTCCCCCTCGACGTTGCCCGACGCCGCGTCGAGCACGAGCGCCGCGTCGGCCACCGTGCGGGCCAATACCCCATTGACCGTGATGCCGTTGAACGCATCGGGCAGCGGCCAGGTGGAGATGCGGCCGCGCTGCGGCTTGATGCCCACCAGGTGCGTCCAGGCGGCGGGGATCCGGATGCTGCCGGCCCCGTCGGAGCCGAGCGCCGCGGTGACCAGCCCCGCGGCCACCGCGGCGGCGCTGCCCCCCGACGAGCCGCCGGGGGTGTGCCGTCGCGACCAGGGGTTGCGGGTGTGCCCGAAGCCGGGGCCGCTGGTGAAGGGCCACTGGCCGAGCTCGCAGGTGTTGGTCTTGCCGACGATCACCGCGCCGGCGGCCCTGAGGCGGCGGACCACCTCGGCGTCGTGGGTGGCGGGCGAGACGTAGCCCTCCGTGCCGTACGCGGTCGGCACTCCAGCAACGTCGACGTCGTCTTTGACCGCGATCGGGATGCCGAGCAACGGCGCCGTGTCCCCGGCTGCCCGTCGCCGGTCGGCCGCCGCCGCCGCGGCCAGCGCCGACTCGGTGAGCACCACCCGGAAGGCGTTCAGCGTCGGCTGGCTCGCATGGATGGCGTGCAGGGACCGCCGCACCAGTGTGACCGATGTCACGGACCGATTGGCCAGCTGATAAAGCAGGTCAGTCAACGTGGGCAGGCGCTGGCCACCGGATCCGAAAACGGACCCAGGACCTGACTCGGAAGCGCCAATCACGGGGTACGAGACTAACCGGCGCGGATACCAGCATTGTCGCGGCGGGGTGCAAAACTATTGTGATGCGGCTGTATCGAGACCGGGCTGTGGTTTTGCGCCAGCACAAGCTCGGCGAAGCCGACCGGATCGTCACCCTGCTTACCCGCGATCACGGCTTGGTTCGCGCAGTGGCGAAGGGCGTTCGTCGCACCCGCAGCAAATTCGGCGCACGCCTGGAGCCATTCGCACACATCGACGCGCAGCTGCATCCCGGCCGCAATCTCGACATCGTCACCCAGGTGGTTTCGATCGACGCGTTCGCCACCGACATCGTCAGCGATTACGGCCGCTACACCTGCGGGTGCGCGATGCTGGAAACCGCCGAACGCCTCGCCGGTGAGGAGCGGGCTCCCGCCCCGGCCCTGCACCGGCTCACGGTGAGCGCGCTGCGGGCGGTGGCCGACGGCCGCCGGTCCCGGGACCTGCTGCTGGACGCCTACCTGCTGCGCGCCATGGGCATCGCCGGATGGGCGCCGGCGCTGACCGAGTGCGCGCGGTGCGCCACACCGGGACCGCACCGGGCGTTCCATGTCGGCGCCGGGGGCAGCGTGTGCCCGCACTGCCGTCCGGCCGGTTCGACGACACCGCCGCCGGGCGTGCTGGACCTGATGTCCGCGCTGCACGACGGCGATTGGGAGTTCGCCGAAAAGGCCACGCAATCGCACCGCAGCTACGTCAGCGGGCTGGTGGCCGCGCACCTGCAATGGCACCTGGAGCGGCAGCTCAAAACGTTGCCACTGGTGGAACGGACGTATCACGTCGACCGCACCATCGCCGAACGACGCGCAGCAGCGCTGATCGAGCAGGATTTGGACTGTGGCTAGCAAGGCCGAGCGGAAGTCGGCGTCCGCCGCCTTCCCGCAGCTGCCTCCCGCCCCCGACGACTATCCGGTCTTCCCCGAAAGGTCGACCTGGCCGGTGGTATTTCCCGAGCTGCCGCTGGCCCCAGGCGGTGGCCCGAGCCGGCCGCCACAGCACATCTCGAAAGCGGCGGCGCCCCGGATCCCGGCCGACCGACTGCCCAATCATGTGGCGATCGTGATGGACGGCAACGGCCGCTGGGCCACCCAACGCGGGCTTACCCGTACCGACGGCCACAAGGCGGGCGAGGCGGTCGTCATTGACATCGTCTGTGGCGCAATTGAAGTGGGGATCAAGTGGCTCAGCCTGTACGCCTTCTCCACCGAGAACTGGAAGCGTTCACCCGAGGAGGTCCGTTTCCTCATGGGCTTCAACCGCGATGTGGTGCGCATGCGCCGGGTGAACCTCAAGACCATAGGGGTCAAGATCCGCTGGGTGGGTTCGCGCCCACGCCTGTGGCGCAGCGTGATCAATGAATTGGCGATCGCGGAAGAGATGACCAAGGACAACGACGTCATCACCGTCAACTACTGCGTCAACTACGGGGGCCGCGCCGAAATCGCCGAAGCCACAAAAGAAATCGCCCGCTTGGCAGCCGCGGGCCGGCTGAACCCCGAGCGCATCACCGAGGCGACGGTGGCGCAGCACCTGCAGCGACCCGACATCCCCGACGTCGATCTTTTCCTGCGCAGCTCGGGGGAGCAGCGGTCCAGCAATTTCATGCTGTGGCAGGCCGCCTATGCGGAGTACATCTTTCAGGACAAACTGTGGCCCGACTACGACCGCCGCGACCTCTGGGCTGCCTGCGAGGAATACGCTTCTCGCAATCGAAGATTCGGAAGCGCGTAGTGGGGACCGCAACGGGTCCTCACGGAGAGGATCCGATGCCATCACTGCAGGATCGTCTGGCGTCGGTGCTCGGCGAAGTCCTTCCGGTCGAGGAGGAAACCGACGGGGCCCTGACCGTGCGCCATCGGGGGACCATCGCCTCGTTACGGGTGGTGAACATCGCCGACGACCTCGACCTGGTGTCGTTGACGCAGGTCGTGGCGTGGGATCTGCCGCTGACCAAGAAGATCAGCGATCAGGTAGCCAGACAGGCCCGCGAGAGCAACTTTGGCAGCGTCACGCTCGTCGAGAAGATCAACGATAAAGCCGTGCAACGTAATTCGGGCAAGAGCGCTGCCAAAAGCGCCGACGTGATGCTGCGCTATAACTTTCCCGGCGCCGGCCTGAGCGATGACGCGCTGCGCACTCTGGTTCTGCTGGTGCTGGATTCGGGCGCCGGGATACGTCGCACGTTGACGGGTTAGGGCCCTAGGACACCGCCGATTCGGTCAGGGCGACGGTGACCGATTCCCGGCCGTTGTCGCCGACGCGGGTCCGCAGCAACGAGCCCAGGCGATCTCGATCGTGCCGAGCCGGTCGAGTCGAGTCGACGAACCGCTCGACGACCTCGACGAAGCGATCCGGGTCGTCCTTGAACGGCATGTGCCCCGAGTTTTCGAAGATCTCCAAGCGTGACCCGGGTATCGCGTCGTGGGCTCTCCGGGCATGGTCTACCGGGATCACGAAATCGTCCTCGCCCCAGATCACTTGCACCGGAATGGGTTGCGCCAGATAGCTTCGGTCCAGCATTGTCACGTACTGGCCGCGCCGGTCCACCACCGAACGCAAGGTGCGCGCGAACGCCGAGAGTGCGCGCGGGTCCCGGAAGCCCTCGAGCAGATTCACCACATCGCCGATGTCGTGCCCGAGGCTGGTGGGGCCCAGCACGGTCGCCATGGCCCGCCCGAACAGTCGCATCGCCGGCATCACGCCCGGAATGCGCAGCATGGCCAGGGCCTCGCTGCCCATCGGCATCGCCGCCAACCGCAGGGCCATGCTTACCTCCTGGGCCACGCCACCGCTGCTGACCAGCACGATGCGCTCGACCAGCTCCGGGTATTGATAGGCGAATTGCATTGCCACACCGCCACCGAACGAATGCCCGACCAGGGTGACGCGATCGATGTCAAGCGCGGCAAGCAGGTCTCGCATGCCGTTCGCGAAGGCCGCCAGGGAGTAGTCGGCGCGTGGTTTGTCCGATTCCCCGTGTCCCAGCAGATCCGGTGCGATCACCGTAAACCGCTGCGCAAGTTTGGCGTGTACGGGCTCCCATGACGTGGACTTGTCGCCGACGCCGTGGATCAGCAGCAGGGCCGGTCCCGACCCGGCGACCCGGAAGGCGCGCCGGTGGCCATGGATGGTGCGAAATTGCAGTGACGGAGCCCCGACGTCGCGCACGGGCCGCAGATGGGGCGATGGGTGGTTCCGCATGGTGCTCACTTCCCTGGAGTTCTTGCTTGGCTCGGCCCGTGGGCCACTCATCGGGTAGGAGCACGCGGCGGGCGCGTGTCGGACACTTTTTCTTCAGAACTTTTTTCAGACGTGCCGCGGTCGGTCGGCCCGGGTCAACCTACGACCCGCACTGTGAACACGTGCCGAAGATCTCGATGGTGTGGCTGACGTCGGAATAGCCGTGCTTGGCGGCGATTTGCGCCGCCCACTGCTCGACCTCGTGGTCGCCGACTTCGATGGTGGAACCACAGCTGCGGCACACCAGGTGGTGATGGTGATGCTCGGAACACCTACGGTAGACCGACTCACCGGTGTCGGTCCGCAGCGTGTCGACCATTCCCGCCGCCGCCATGGATTGCAACGTCCGGTAGACGGTGGTCAGCCCAATGTTCTCACCGCGGCGGCGAAGCTCGTCGTGCAACTCCTGCGCCGAGCGGAAGTCGTCGAGGGTGTCCATCAGCGTCGAAATCGCCGCTCGCTGCCGGGTCGAACGCACGCTCGTGCCGGTCAAAGCGTGTCCTCGCTCGCGTGCGCGACGGCGTCCACCACGATGTGCGCCAGGTGGTGGTCGGCAAGCCGGTACAGCACCTCGCGGCCGGACCGTTCGCCGGTGACGACGCCGGCGGCCTTGAGAATCTTCAGGTGCTGGCTCACCAGTGGCTGCGGCACACCGAGCGCGTCGACCAGCTCGTGCACGCAGCGGTGGGATTCGCGCAGCTGCAGCACGATGGCGATCCGCACGGGTGCGGCGAGCGCGCGCAGCAGCTCGCCGGCGGCGTCGAGGATCTCCCGCGGCGGCGGCACGGGGTAGTCGGCCAGTGCGCCGGACCCGGTTCCGCCGTGCTCGTGGGCCACCACGCTCAGGTCACCCGCGGTGGTCGGCATCGGGGAAGGCGGAGAGGGGGACATCGCCATGGGAGAGAGTCATCACCTCGGAAAGTGCCAGGTTGTGGGCGGGATCCGCCGGGAGGTCTCGCGGGCGGCCGACCTCCACTGTCACATGCATGATGACGCATGTCAAAGACCCCGGCGCCGATCGTTACCATGACTGATGCTCTGCGCGCGGCGGTCGATCGCCGCGCGTGCCCGATCAAACCCGGAAAGGGAGTGCACCACGCCGTGGCGTCCGTCATCGACACCGTAGTCAACCTGGCCAAACGGCGCGGCTTCGTCTTTCCCTCGGGCGAGATTTACGGCGGCACCCGCTCGGCGTGGGACTACGGCCCGCTGGGCGTGGAACTCAAGGAAAACATCAAACGGCAGTGGTGGCGGTCGGTGGTCACCGGGCGCGACGACGTAGTGGGAATCGATTCGTCGATCATCCTGCCGCGGCAGGTCTGGGTGGCGTCCGGCCACGTCGAGGTCTTTCACGATCCGTTGGTCGAGTGCCTGAACTGCCACCACCGGCATCGCCAGGACCACATGCAGGAGGCCTACGCGGCCAAAAAGGGGATCGACGACCCCGACACGGTGCCGATGACCGAGATCGTCTGCCCGGATTGCGGCACGAAGGGCCAGTGGACGGAGCCACGCGAGTTCAACATGATGCTCAAGACCCACCTCGGGCCGATCGAGACCGAGGAGGGTCTGCACTATCTGCGCCCGGAGACCGCGCAGGGCATCTTCGTAAATTTCGCCAACATCGTCACCACGGCGCGCAAGAAACCGCCATTCGGCATCGGCCAGATCGGCAAGAGTTTTCGCAACGAGATCACGCCGGGCAACTTCATTTTCCGAACGCGCGAGTTCGAGCAAATGGAAATGGAGTTCTTCGTCGAGCCTTCCACCGCGAAGGAATGGCACCAGTATTGGATCGACACCCGGCTGCAATGGTATGTCGATCTGGGTATCGATCCGGAGAATCTGCGGCTGTTCGAGCATCCCCCGGAGAAGCTTTCGCATTACTCCGATCGCACCGTCGACATCGAGTACAAGTTCGGATTCGCCGGCAACCCGTGGGGCGAGCTGGAAGGCGTCGCCAACCGCACCGATTTCGACTTGTCAACCCACGCAAAGCATTCCGGTGCCGACCTGTCCTACTACGACCAAGTCAGCGACACCCGCTACACCCCCTACGTCATCGAACCGGCCGCCGGTCTGACGCGGTCCTTCATGGCGTTTCTGATCGACGCCTACACCGAGGACGAAGCGCCCAACGCCAAGGGTGTGCTGGAGAAGCGCACGGTGCTGCGGTTGGACCCCCGACTGGCCCCGGTCAAAGCCGCCGTGCTGCCGTTGTCCCGACACGCCGACCTGAGCCCGAAGGCCCGTGATCTGGCCGCCGAATTGCGGGCATGCTGGAACATCGACTTCGACGACGCCGGCGCGATCGGGCGGCGCTACCGGCGCCAGGACGAGGTGGGGACGCCGTTCTGCGTGACCGTGGATTTCGATTCGCTCGAGGACAACGCCGTCACGGTGCGCCAGCGCGACGACATGACGCAGGATCGCGTCCCGATGAACGCCGTGGCCGACTATCTCGCCGCACGGCTCAAGGGCTGCTGACCGGCGGCTGTTCGCGTTCTCAGGACACTTGTCCGGTTAGTCGGCGCGCTCGCCACGCCGGGGTATTAAACGTTTGATAAAAAGCCGCTTCTGGGTAGCCGATTGGCTTAGGCTCATAAAGCGAATGTTGCTCACGTGTCTAGTCGGCATGGGTGGTGTCGGGTTCGTATGCGTGTAGTGGGTGCCGTTGACTCGGTCGGTGGGTTGGGGATGTCGTGATTCCAGCTTTTCTTTTCTTCCCCCCCGAGATCAACTCTGCCCTGATGTATGGCGGCGCCGGACCCGGCCCATTGTTGACGGCGGCCGCGGCCTGGGAATCATTGGCGGCTGACCTGGCGGCCGCGGCGGCGTCGTTTGAGTCGGTAGTGACGGGAGTGGCCTCCGGTCCCTGGACCGGTCCGTCGTCGGCGGCGATGCTGGCGGCGTCGACGCCGTACCTGCAGTGGCTGATCTCGGCGGCGGGGCAAGCCGAGATGGCGGCCGCCCAGGCGACCGCGGCGGCGGCGGCGTACGAAGCGGCGTTCATGGCGACGGTGCCCACGCCGGAGGTCCTGGCGAACCGCATCCGATTGCTCATGCTGATCGCGACGAACTTCTTCGGCCAGAACACCCCGGCGATCGCGATGACCGAGATCGAGTACATGGAGATGTGGGCCCAGGACGTGGCCGCGATGGTGGGCTATCACATCGGGGCGCAGACCGTGGCGGCGACGTTGCCGACGTTCAGCATCCCGCCGACGCTGCTGAGTGGCTTGGTGACGGCGCCGCTGAGCTTCGCGTCCCAGGCTTTCGGGGCCTTCTCGTCGCTGGGCACCGCATTCGTGTCCGAGCTGCAGTCGGTGTTGGGGGCGTTCTTCCCCGGCCTGTCGTCGGTGACGTCGTTGCTGTCGTCGATGCCGGTGACGACGATGACCGCGCTGGCGCCGATCGGGATGTACCCGGCGAGCGCGCTGATGTCCCCGATGATGGTGCTGGCTCACAGCGCGGGACCCGTCGCACCCGCGGCGGCCGGCGTCACCACGGTGGCCGCCGAAGTGCCGCACGCCGCCGCGGGCGGCGTCCAAGGGCTGCAGTCGGCCGGCGGGCTGGGCGTTGCGACCGCCGGGTTGGGCACCGCCCGGTTCGTGGGATCGATCACCGTCCCGCCGACCTGGGAGGGGTCGATGCCGGTGCCGGCGGTCTTGACCAGCCTTGCCGTGCCGGCCCTAGGCGCCCAACTGCCGACGCCGATCGCGACCGGGACAACGTCGTCCGCGCCGTCCGCGGCCTCGGGTTCTGCGCCGGCCATGGCCATGGCGGTCGACGATCGGGGCGCGGACGGCGACAAGACCGACAAGAGGGGACGCCGCGGCGGCGAGAACCCACACGTAGTGCAGTCGCGGCCCAAGGTGGTGCCGCGGACGAAGGGCGGCTAGGGCTGGCTCCGCGCTCTGGGCGAGCCAGGAGAGGCTAGCGTCGCTAGCCACCATGGGCTCGGCGCTCGGAGCGAATGCGCGGGACACCGTCGTCGTGAATCGCGCCAATTGGCAAGGGTTTTGCGTTCGGCCGGCGCGGTATTTATCGCGTCGGTCCACCCTCCACGGCTTGGGCCCGCAAGCCGCGCGTACGCTGCGCAGAAGCAAATCCACGTTTTTCCGGTATTTGCCCCAGGTTTGGCTTACGATGTGCCTGCTTGGTGTTATTGGGTTCGGCCACAGCGTCCGACAACGGCTGTGGAAGGGGGCAACATGCTTTTGCCTCTTGGTCCGCCGCTACCAGATGACTCGGTGTCGGCGGTTCGGGGTGAGTCGGGGATGCTCGGTGGCCTGTCGGTTCCGCTCAAGTGGGGCGTGGCCGTGCCGCCGGATGACTACGACCACTGGGCACCGAAGCCGGATGTGAGCGCCGACGCCATCGACACGGTGGCCGACGCCCCGGCCCCGGCCGTGATCGCGGAGACCAATCAGTGGAACGACTGGCAGCGGTGGGAAGGCGAGACGGAACCCCACTTCGAGATCCCGCGCACCGGCGGTGTGATACCGCATTCACCGGCCGCCGGCTGACCCTCTGGCGGCACGCGAGCGGTTCAGAATCGGCCGCCGCCACCCATGAAGCCGCCGCCGGACGACCCGCCGAATGACGTCGGACTCCAGCCGCCGAACCCTCCCCGCATGCCTCCACTGAGGACATTGCCGATGATGATTCCGCCAAGCATCGCGCCCATGTCGCCGCCCCCGCCACGAGTGACGGCGCGCTGAGCCGATTGCACGTCGGCATTCGCCAACGCCTGGGCCTGGGCGGCCAGCGTCGACGCCGCGTTGGCGTGGGAGATCGCGTCGGTTGGGCTGGTCGCCCGCTTGTCCCGCGCGGCCTGTAGGTGCCGTTGACCTTCGGCGAGCCGGGTGCGGGCCTCGGGGCCGACGCTGCCGCGGCGGGTGTCGATGTAGTCGGAGACCGCCCGCACCCGGGACTCGGCGGTGAACAGCGCCTGCTCCAAGGAGCGGTTGAGCTGCTCCGCGGCGGCCTGCTCCCGGGCCAGGGTGACCAGCAGCCCGTTGAGGTCGGCATCCGCCCTGGCCAACTGGGCGAACGCGCCCAGCGGGTCGGTGGATGCCCCGGCGCGCGCGACGTCGACCGCCCGGGCGGCCGCATCGCGCGCCGCGATCAGGTCGCCGGTGTGTGCGGGCATGTTGGGCTGCGCTTTGTGCAGTAACTCGTTGGCGCGCTTGATGTCCTCCTGAATGTCGGCCATCGTCGACGGCAGCCGATCGATGGCGTGCTGAATGTCGGTGGCCGCGTTGTCCACCGAGTCGAGTAGAGCCCGGGCCTGCCCGAGCGCGGACTCGGCCGCGCGGACGGCGTCCACCAAACCGGCCTGCCGGCCGCCGACGGCCTCGGCGGCCAAATCCCGGGCCGTGCTGATGTTGCGGTCGGCGAATGCCAGCCGCTCCTTAGCCGCCGTGGCGTTGCCGGACACCGAAGTCAGTGCGGCAGCGTCGAATTGGCCATGCAGCTCGGCCAGCCGCTGTTCCGCGGGATCGATGCGGGCGGTGAGCTCGACGTACTGCTGGGTGAGCGCGTCGAGCCGCGACGGTGCGTTGATCACCAGGTCGCGCAGGTTCTCGAAGGCCTCGGTCTGCGACTCCAATTCGCGGTCGGCGCGCGCTGCCGCCACGACTACCCGGGTGAGCAGCTCTCGGCGCTGCGCGGGCGTCTCGGGCACGCTGTCGTCGAGCTGCTGCCGGATCGAGAAAGCTTGGGACAGCGCGGCTTTGGCGTTGTCCACCGCCTCGGTGAACGGCCGGGTCCGGTCCGCGCCGAATTCGGTGATCGCCAGGTCGAGTTCGTTCGCGCTGGTCCGAACGGCGTTGTCGACCTCCACCACCAGCGCGCGTGACAGGTCGTCGAGGGCCTGCAGCGGCACGGAGGCCAGCGCATCGACGTCGGTGGGGTCGACCCGCCGGGCGGCGGCCAATTCGGCCGCACGCCGCCGACGACCGCGGTACCGCATGACCAACAGCAGGGCCGCCAGCGCGACGAGAATGACGGCCAGCGTGACCAGCAGGGCCACCCGGCCCGACGAGCCCGGCGACACGTTGAGCCCGTTCGCCGCCGCGACCGCCGCACCGCTCCAGTCGCCGTTGTGCAGGGCGGGTTCGATCTTGTTGTGCCGCAAGTCGTCGACTTGGCGTGCGTTGACGCTCTTGACCGTGGATGGCACCAGGAACGCGTACGCGCGGCCGGTGGTAGCGACGGCCAGCAGGGCGTCATAGTTGCTTAAATCGCTGGCACGCATCGTGTCCTGTGCCCAGCTCACCGCGCTCTGGCCGGAGAAGTCGTCGACGTAGACCACCCACAGCCGGATGTGGCGATCCGCGTAGAGCCTGCCCACCGCCGACGTGACCGCGGCGCGCCCGGAGTCCGAGAGGGCTCCCGCGTTGTCGGTGACATAGCCCGCCAGCCGGAAGGGCGGTTGCGCGTCGCCGGCGGGGGCCACGAGCAGGCCGCCGCCCAGACCGATCGCCAGGATCGTCGCGATCACGCCAAGCAGGCGAGCAGTGCGCATGACGCCAATTTAGCCTCGCGACAATGCCGGCAAATAGCGGTGCACGGGAGCGGTCCCTGCCCCGCAATCCCTGGCAGACTGTGCGTCGGTGACCACGAATCGGCAAGACCCTTACGACGACTTCGACCGTCAACGGCGGGTACGCGAAGCGCCGAAGACTGCGGGTTTGCCGGGGACGGAAGGCCAGCACCGCACCGACTTCGCCCGCGACCGCGCCCGGGTGCTGCACAGCGCCGCGCTGCGGCGGCTGGCCGACAAGACCCAGGTTGTCGGGCCGCGCGAAGGTGATACTCCGCGGACCCGGTTGACGCACTCGCTCGAGGTCGCCCAGATCGGCCGGGGGATGGCCGTCGGCCTGGGCTGCGACCTCGACCTGGTCGAGCTGGCCGGTCTCGCCCACGACATCGGCCATCCGCCCTACGGGCACAACGGCGAGCGCGCCCTCGATGAGGTCGCCGCCGACTACGGCGGCTTCGAGGGGAATGCCCAGAACTTTCGCATCCTGACCAGCCTCGAGCCGAAAGTGCTTGACGAACAAGGCAATAGCGCGGGGCTCAACCTGACCCGCGCATCGCTCGACGCGGTCACCAAGTATCCGTGGTTCCGTCGTGAACACAAGCGCAAGTTCGGGTTCTACGACGAGGACCGCGAACCGGCGGCCTGGGTGCGCGCCCGCGCGCCCGAGGGTCGGATGTGCCTGGAAGCGCAGGTGATGGACTGGGCCGACGACATCGCGTATTCGGTCCACGACGTCGAAGACGGCGTCGTCTCCCAGCGCATCGACCTGCGCGTGCTGGCCGACGACGACGAGGCGGCCGCGCTCGCCAAGCTGGGCGAGAGCGAATTCTCCAGGGTCAGCGCCGACGACTTCATGGCCGCCGCGGCACGGCTCTCGGGACTGCCGGTGGTCGCCGCGGTCGGCAAGTACGACGCCACACTGGCCGCCTCGGTCGCGCTCAAGCGGCTCACCAGTGAACTGGTCGGTAGATTCGCCTCGGCGGCCGTCGCCACCACCCGGGCCGCCGCCGGTCCAGGGCCGCTGGTGCGCTATCGGGCCGACCTGTTGGTGCCCGACCTGGTGCGCGCCGAGGTCGCCCTGCTGAAAATCCTGGCGCTGCAATTCATCATGTCCGATCCGCGGCATCTGGGTACCCAGGCCCTGCAGCGCGAACGGATCCACCGGGTGGCGCAGTGGCTGTATGCCGGGGCGCCGCAGACGCTCGACCCGGTGTTCGCCGCGGCGTTCACCACCGCCGCCGACGACCGCGCCCGGGTCCGGGTGATCGTCGATCAGATCGCCTCGTACACCGAGGGCCGGCTGGAACGCATCGACGCGCGCCAGGCCACCGGTTAGCCGCGCGTCATCCCTCGGCGGCGTCGCCGCCACCGCGGACTAGGCTGCCCGGCATGACCAAATTCAGCGGTATCGCCACCCTCGCGGTGGGGCTTCCCGTCGTCGCCATGACCGCCTGCAGTTCACCGCAACATGCGAGCACCCAGCCCGGCACCACCCCTCCGGTCAAGAGCGCCCCGCCGGCGTCGTCGGGCGAGACGACGACCGCGGCGCCCAACGGCGAATCGCTCAGCGCGCAACTGAAGACGCCGGACGGGCGGTCCGTCGCCACGGCGACGTTCGACTTCACCGGCGGGTACGTCACCGTAACGGTCAAGACGGTGGCCGGCGGCATCCTGTCACCGGGCTTCCACGGCCTGCACATCCATCAGATCGGCAAGTGCGAGCCCAACTCCGTCGCCCCGACCGGTGGTGCGCCCGGGAACTTCCTGTCCGCCGGCGGCCACTACAACGCGCCCGGGCACACCGGCAAGCCCGAAAGCGGCGACCTGACGTCGCTCGAGGTGCGTTCGGACGGCTCGGCCTACCTGGTCACCACCACCGACTCGTTCACCCGGGACGTGCTGGTGGGCGGCGAGGGCAAAGCCTTGATGCTGCACGGCGCCGAAAACACCGACAACGCCATGGAACGGGTGGCATGCGGCGTCATCGGAACGGGATAGCCGGCCGGCTCGGCGCTCTAGACTGAGCCGATGTCCAGCCCGGCAGGTTCGTGGGGTCACCGCCCGCGCGCGGGCGACGATGACGCCCGGCCCAGGGGCCGGGGCCGCATTCCCGATCGGGACATCGCCGCCATCCGCGAGCGGGTCCGCATCGACGAAGTCGTCGGCGACTACGTCCAATTGCGGCGCGCCGGTGCCGATTCCCTCAAGGGACTGTGCCCGTTCCACGACGAGAAGTCGCCGTCGTTCCACGTTCGCCCCAATCACGGACACTTCCACTGCTTCGGCTGCGGCGAAGGCGGCGACGTCTACGCGTTCATCCAGAAGATCGAGCACGTCACCTTCGTGGAGGCGGTCGAGTTGCTCGCCGACCGGATCGGTCACACCATCAGCTACACCGGGCCGGCGACCAGCGTGCAGCGCGATCGGGGCAGCCGCAGCCGCCTCGTCGCGGCCAACGCGGCAGCGGCGGAGTTCTACGCCGCGGCGCTGGAATCCGACGAGGCGGCCCCGGCCCGCCAGTACCTGACGGAGCGGAATTTCGACGCCGACGCGGCGCGCCGCTTCGGCTGTGGATTCGCCCCGTCCGGATGGGATTCGCTGACAAAGCATTTGGTGCGCAAGGGTTTCGAGTTCAAGGAGCTGGAAGCGGCCGGCCTGTCGCGGCAGGGGCGGCGTGGCCCGATCGACCGCTTTCACCGGCGGCTGCTGTGGCCGATCCGCACCGCGGCCGGCGAGGTGATCGGGTTCGGCGCCCGCCGGCTGTTCGACGACGATCCGATGGAGGCCAAGTACATCAACACGCCCGAGACGCTGCTGTACAAGAAGTCGTCGGTGATGTTCGGCATCGATCTGGCCAAGCGCGACATCGCCAAGGGGCATCAGGCGGTCGTCGTCGAGGGCTACACCGACGTGATGGCCATGCATCTGGCCGGGGTCACCACCGCGGTGGCGTCCTGCGGCACCGCGTTCGGCGACGAGCATCTGGCGATGCTGCGCCGGCTGATGATGGACGACAGTTTCTTCCGGGGCGAGCTGATCTACGTTTTCGACGGCGACGCGGCCGGCCGCGCGGCCGCGCTCAAGGCCTTCGGCGGCGAGCAGAACCTGGCGGGACAGTCCTTCGTCGCGGTCGCCCCGGACGGCATGGATCCTTGCGACCTGCGGTTGAAATCCGGCGATGGCGCGCTGCGCGACCTGGTGGCGCGGCGTACCCCCTTGTTCGAATTCGCGATCCGCACCGCGATCGCCGAGATGGACCTGGACAGCGCCGAGGGCAGGGTCGCCGCGCTGCGGCGCTGTGTGCCGATGGTGAGCCAGATCAAAGACCCCACGCTGCGCGACGAGTACGCCCGCCAGCTAGCCGGCTGGGTCGGCTGGGATGACGTGGCCCAGGTCATCGACCGGGTGCGCAGCCAGGCCAAGAAGTCGCCGGCCCCGTTTTCGACACGCTGACCGTCGAGAGCTTCACCCATCCCGGCTATGCCGCCGTGCGCGCGGCCATCGAGGCCGCCGGCGGAACGTCGAGCGGGGTCACCGGCGGGGAGTGGATCGACGCGGTGCGCCAGCGGGCCGGTTCGGACCTGACCGCGGGGCTGATCAGCGAGCTCGGAGTGGAGGCCGTCCAGGTCGACGACGAGAAGCTGCCGCGCTACATCGCCGGCGTGCTGGCCCGCTTGCAGGAGGTCTGGATGGGTCGGCAGATCGCCGAGGTGAAGTCCAAGCTGCAGCGCATGTCGCCGATCGAGCAGGGCGACGAGTACCACGCGCTGTTCGGCGACCTGGTCGCGATGGAGGCCTATCGGCGCAGCCTGCTGGAACAGGCTAGCGGCGACGATCTGACGATGTGAGGGCCTCGTCGGCCGCCCGTTCGTCGGCCGCCCGCTCCATGATGGCCGTTTGGTCGTCAAGCTCGGCGACGGTCACGAAGCCGGAGTCCGGGGAGATCCGGTTCGCGACCTTGCGGCGGCCCCCTTCGATCATCGACTTGGCCACGGGACTGCTGGTCAGCGCGCGATAGGTGCCGACGATCTGCTCGTAGCGGCGGCGCCCGGCCTTCGAGCCCAGCACGTAACCCAGCCCCAGCACCACGACATACCGGATCAAAAGCGTTCCTCCCGACTAGCGACCGTTCCATCCTGCCTCACCCGGCCCGGTGCGTGCGCGCCCGATCCGTCCTTATGCAGTTGGGCGCGGATATGCCAGTACGCTAGAGTCGTCCCGCGATCGTGTTGATCCCCTGTAGCTCAATTGGCAGAGCGTTCGGCTGTTAACCGATAGGTTCCTGGTTCGAGTCCAGGCGGGGGAGCAAGGCTCCGACTCAGTGTCCGGCGCTCTGGCCGCCGTCTCTCCGGTGCAAGGGCCTCCGGCTCCGAACTCCTCAACCAAGGCGCCAAAGGCCACCATCCGCCCGGGCGTCAGTTGGCCACGGCAGCGTCCGCGACAAGCGGTGACCGGTTCTCCCACCTTTCAGCGTCGAGCCTGTAAATCTGCAGCCAAAGCGCGAGTGCGGGCCTGCAGGGTTACAGCCTCGGCGAGCGGCGCGCATGCGCTGCGAGGCGTCTCATCGGAAAGCCGCTCACTCGTACGCCGGGGTCCATACCGCGTCGAGGACGGCCTGCCGCGGGTCGGCGTGCGTCCGCGTCGCCACCTGGTCGTCGACCGCGGCGTGATAGACGGCCTCGGCGACCGCCGTCGAGATGGCGCGCAAGTCCTTGACGTCCGGCAGCAACGAGTCCCCGCGAGCCGACGGACTTGCCTGTCGCACAACGGCTTTCGCTGCGGCCTGCAGCATTCCCTTGGTGAGCAGCCGGGCCCCCGCCACGATGATGCCCAGCCCGATTCCGGGGAACACCAGCACGTTGTTGGCCTGCCCGATCGTGTAGGTGGTGCCGTCGTATTCGATCGGTGCGACGGGGGTGCCGGTGGTGATCAGCGCCTTGCCGTCGGACCACTGCAGCACGTCGGCCGGCATGGCTTCCATTCGCGAGGTCGGGTTGGACAGCGGGAAGATCATCGGGCGCTCGCACGACGCGGTCATGGCCTGTACGACCTTCTCGGTGAAGGCGCCGAAAACGGTCGAGGAGCCCAGCAGGATCGTGGGGGAGGCGAGCTTGATGGCTTCCACCAAGCCGACCCGGTTCCCGGGAGTCACACCGAGCTGGGCACGGTTCTTCGCATAGGGCACTTGGAAATCCCGCAGATCGTCCATGTCGTCGAACAGCAGGCCCTGCCTGTCGATGGGCCAGATCTGTGCCGTCGCCTGTTCGAGGGTGGCGCCGTCGGACACCATGGCGTCACGGATCTGATCGGCCACCCCGATCCCGGCGGTTCCGGCCCCGAAGACGATGACCCGCTGGTCGCGCATCGGCACACCCGTGAGATGGCAGCCGCCGTACACGGCCGCCACGACCACCGCGCCGGTTCCCTGGATGTCGTCGTTGAACACGCAGTACTTCTCGCCGTAGTCGCGCAGGATCCGTCGCGCGTTCAACGGCCCGAAGTCCTCGAAATGCAGGATGGCCTTGGGGAACAGCCGGTGTGCGACCTCGATGTAGCGGTTGACGAACTCGTCGTACTCCTCGCCGCGGGCTCGCGCGTGCCGATTGCCCAAATAGAACGGATCCTGCAGCAGCTGCTCGTTATTGGTGCCGACGTCGAGGGAGACCGCGATGCAGCGGCGCGGGTCGATGCCGCCGCCGGCGGTGTACAGCGCCAACTTGCCCACCGCGATCTGGATGCCGCCCACCCCCCAGTCGCCGATGCCCAGGATGGCTTCGGCGTCCGTGCACACGATCAGGTCCACGTCGTCGGGCTCCAGCCCGAAGGTTTCGAACGCCGCCTCGATGTCGTCGGGCTCGTCGATGCTCAGAAAGAGCCCGCGCTGTCCGCGGTACTCGTCGGAAAACCGTTGAATGGCCTCTCCGACCGTGGGTGTGTAGACCACCGGCATCAGCTCGGGCAGGTGGTCTTCCAGCACCTTGTAGTAGAGCAGCTCGTGGCGGTAGTGCAACTGCTCCAGTAACAGGTTGCGGCCCAGATCTGTTGCCAGGCTTTGCAATTGATGCCAGACCCGGTCGGCCTGCTCGTCGAGCGTCAGCACCGCCGACGGAAGCCGTCCGGTCAGCCCGAGCTGCCGCCGCTGCTCGTGCGTGAAGCCGACTCCCCGGTTGAGGCTCGGCGCGGCGAGTGCCGG
The DNA here is from genome assembly GCF_001666785.1 of Mycobacterium sp. E3305. Lineage (NCBI taxonomy): Bacteria > Bacillati > Actinomycetota > Actinomycetes > Mycobacteriales > Mycobacteriaceae > Mycobacterium > Mycobacterium sp. E3305. The sequence goes on from NZ_LZJA01000028.1 coordinate 77,216, forward strand.
CGGGATCCGCGGTGCGTGTGCGTCGTACATCGCAATCTCACTTCCGGTGACTCGGCCCTGTAGGGCAACCGTAGCGTCGATCGCGGTGAACGCATCTTGAAGAGCGTTTGAAGCGCCGGCAGGGGCCGTCAGCCGCCCACCGCGACGCCCACGCGGCCAGTCGACCAGCCCGGCACCGGCGGCAGGCCCAGATGTTCGCGCAGCGTTGCGCCACGATATGCGGCGCGGAAGCTACCGCGTTCCTGCAACAGCGGTACCACTTTGTCGACGAACTCGTCGAGGCCGCGTGGCGTCAGATGGGGCACCAGGATGAAGCCGTCGCAGGCGTCCAACTGCACATGGCGATCGATCTCGTCGGCAACCTGCGCCGGTGTCCCGACGAACTGCTGGCGACTCGTCACCTCGATGATCAGTTGCCGGATCGACAAGTTCTCGGCCTGCGCGCGGGCCCGCCACGTCGCCGCGACGGTCTTCGGGTCGCCGTGGCGGACGCGTCCCCGGGTGATGTCGGGATTCTCGACGGGGTCGACGTCGGGCAGCGGCCCGTCGGGATCGTAGGCGGAGAGATCGATTCCCCAGACCTGCTCGAGGAAGGCGATCGCCGTCGGGCCGCTGACCTGCTGCTCACGGATGTGACGCGCGTGATCCTCCGCCTCCTCCGGGGTGTCACCCAGCGCGAACGTCGCGCCGGGCAGGACCTTCAGCTGGTCGGGGGCCCGCCCGTAGGCGACGGCGCGGTTCTTGACGTCGGCGTAGTAGCGCTGACCCGCCTCCAGCGATCCGTGCAGCGTGAATAGCGCATCGGCGTGCCGGGCGCCGAAGTCTCGGCCATCGCTGGAGTCACCGGCCTGCAGCAACACCGGATGGCCCTGCGGGCCGGCGGGGAGAGAGGCCACGCCGCGGACGTCGAACTGGGCACCGTGGTGTTCGACGATGTGGATCCGGGCGGGGTCGGCGTAGATGCCGGCATCGACGTCGGTAACCACCGCATCAGGCGCCCAACCGTCCCAGAACCGCCGGGCGACGGTGATGAATTCCTCGGCCCGTTTGTACCGGTCGGCGTGGTCGAGGAACCCGCCGCGGCGGAAGTTCTCCCCGGTGAACGCGTCGGACGAGGTGACCATGTTCCACGCCGCGCGGCCGTCGGAGAGGTGATCCAAGGTCGCGAATTGCCTTGCCACCTCGTAAGGTTCGTTGAAGGTGGTGTTGATGGTGCCGGCCAGGCCGAGCCGATCGGTGACGGCGGCGAGTGCGGCGAGCACCGTGAAGGTGTCGGGCCTGCCCACTACGTCGAGGTCGTGGATCTTGCCGCGGTGTTCGCGCAGCCGCAGCCCCTCGGCCAGGAAGAAGAAGTCGAACAGACCGCGCTCGGCGGTTCGGGCCAGGTGCACGAAAGATTCGAACGCGATCTGGCTGCCGGCGTCCGGATCGGACCACACGGTGGTGTTGTTCACCCCGGGAAAATGCGCGCCGAGAATTATCTGCTTGCGGCGCTTGATCGTTCGCGCGCTCATCCGGTCAGCCCCCATCGTTTGGCGATCAGCTCGTGCGAGCGCAGTCGATCGGTGTGCCGGTGCGTCACGGATGTGATCACGAGTTCGTCGGCCCCGCTCACCCGGCGCAGCAGTTCCAGCCGATCGGCGACCTCGTCGGGATTACCGACGAATTGCGTTGCGGTGCGGTCGGCCACCAGCTCGAGTTCGTCGTCGGTGAGGGGTTCGCAGAGGTCGGGATCGGGGTAGGGGATCGCGCCCTGCCCGCTACGGATGGAGTGGACCCAGCGGCCGTAGCCGGCCGCCAGGTGCCGCGCGGTGGCGCTGTCCTCGGCGACGACGACATCGGCGGAGACCACCACGTAGGGCCTGTCCAGCCGGGCGGACGGCCGGAAGGCGTCGCGGTAGGCGGCGATCGCGTCAAGGGCGGTGCCCGGCGTGATGTGGTAGCTCGCGACGAACGGCAGCCCGCGGGCACCGGCGACATCCGCGCTCTGGCCGCGGGTGCTGCCGAATATCCAGGGTGTCAGCTGCGCGCGTTCGCCTGGGACGGCGTGCAATTCGTGACCGTCGACGCTGTAGGTGCCGTCGAGCAGCGCTTCGATGGCGTCGATCTGCTCACCGAAGTCGGCGGGTTGCGCGCACGGCTGGGCGAGCACCGAGGCCTGGGCCCGCATCCGGTCGCTCTTCATCAGCGCCGTGGGGTCGAACGGCGCGGGGATGACGATGCCCTCGACGTCGGTCCACGGCCGAGGCGCCGACGGGGACGCCGCCGGCGGCGACGCGGCGGCCTCCGTGCGTCGCTGCCCGGATCGGCCCAGGCCCATGTCGATGCGATCCGGGTACAGCGCATCGAGAATGCCGAAGCTCTCCACGACCGCGATCGGTGTCGTGTGGCCGATCTGCACCGCGGCCGAGCCGACGCGGATGTGGTCGGTGGCCGCGGCGATCTGGCCGATCAGCACCGCCGGCGACGAGCTGGCCACCGCGACGAAGTGGTGTTCGGCGAGCCAGTAGCGCTTGTAGCCCCATCGTTCGGCGTGCTGGGCGAGGTCGATGGTGTTGCGCAGCGCCGTCGCGGGGTCGCACCCGGCGGTGATCGGGGACAGGTCGAGGATCGACAGCGGGGTCACAGTCACGGCGCCACCGCCGCGTAGCGGTTGGGTGCGGGAGCCAATTCGAGGCGTTCGCGCAGTGTTTCGCCGTCGCGGTAGGCGGTGCGGAACACTCCGGCACGCTGGAGCAGCGGCACCAGCTCATCGACGATCGCGGGCAGGTCGATCGCGTTGACCGCGGGCCGCAGTCGCACCCCGTCGACGCCGGCGTCCCGCCAGCGCAGGAGCAGATCGGCCAAATCGCTTGCGCTGCCAGCGAACACGTGCGCGTCGGAGGAGATGGCGGCGGGGGGCGTCAATGGGTCTTCCCCCAGCGAGACGACGAGATCGGCGTACACCTTCAGCGCACGCCCCGCCGAGCGCTCCGCTTGGGCGACCTCGTGCAAGATCGAGCGCAGCGAGTCGTCGTCGTGCGGGGTGATCAGCACGACGTCGGAGCCTGCGGCGGCGAAATCGTAGGCGCGCGACGCGTGCGCCAGCGCCAGCACCACCGGCTGGCCCTGCGGCGGCCGCGGGGTGATGGACGGGCCTTTGACGGAGAAGTATTTGCCGGCGAAGTCGATGTAGTGCAGCTTGTCGCGGTCGATGTAACGCCCGGTGGCCACGTCACGGATGACGGCATCGTCTTCCCAGCTGTCCCAGAGCCGCCGCGCCACCTCCAGGGCGTCGGCGGCCTCGTCGAACAGCTCGTCGGTGCCGGTTCGGGTGCCCCGCCCGACCAACGCGGCCTCGTGCGCGGTGGCGCTCACCCGCACCTGCCAGCCCGCCCGGCCGTGCGAGATGTGGTCCAGCGTCGCAATGGCTTTGGACACGTGAAACGGTTCGGTGTGGGTGACGGTCGCGACGGGCACCAAACCGATATGGGTGGTGACCGGCGCGATGCGCGCGGCGACCAGGACGGCATCCGCGCGGCCCGCCAACCGGCGGGGCGATATCTCGGGCCGCCGCCCCGGCTGAACATCGAAGGAGTCGTCGATGGTCAGGAAATCGAGCAGGCCCCGCTCCGCGACCTCGGCCAAGGCTGCCCAGTAGCGACCGCTGAGGTGTCCGCCGCGGGTGGCGTTGTGCGCGAAGGCGGACCGCCACGCGTGTGGGTGCCAGCCGTAGCCGTCCAGCGCAACGGCCAGATGTAGCTCGGTCATGGCACGCCTTCCGATTCGTTACTAACCCACTCTGCAACGCTCGGGGCGACAACGCATTCCATGCCCGCATTAAGTTCACCGTGAGTAATACTTCGCCGAGCTCACACCCGATGCACGTGCGGAAAGGCGTTCGACGACTTGATGATTCGAGGGCTAGGCGACTAGCGGCTGCAACACGGCCCGTAGGTCGCCCGCCTTCGGCACCCCGGCGCTCCGGTAGCGCTGACGACCCTCGGCGTCGAAGATCAATGTGGTCGGCAGCGACAACACCGACAGCCGCTTGGCGGCGGCGGGATTGGCGTCGATATCGATCTCCACGTGCGACACGTCAGGAAGATCGGCACAGACTTGGTCGACCACGCGGCGCACTGACGCGCATGGGCCACACCACACGGCGCTGAAGTGCACCACCGTCGGGCCCGTTTGTGCCAAGCCCAGGTCGGACGTGTCCGGCGGGGAATCGGGGCTGACTTCGCGCAGCACCCCGGAGCGCCGATTGAACATCGCGCCCGCCACGCTGGCGACACCCAGCGCCGCGACCAGCGCCGTCCCCGCGATGACGAGAGTGCTCACGTGGTCCTCAGATGGAGAAGTCTTCGCCGTGCCATACGCCGGCTTCCGGCGGCCTGATGACACGCTCGGACTGTTGTTGTCCGTCGTTGGCTGCCTCCAGCTTGGCTACCCGGGTGAGGAGCGACTGGAGACTGACGCCCACGAGGTCGGGCATCATCGAGTCGTCCGGGCTGCTTCGCCCGTGGCGGCTGATGACCTGTCCGGGTACCCCGGTGACCACGGCGCTCGACGGAACCTCTTTGACGACGACGGCGTTGGCGCCGATCCGGCTGTCGTCGCCGATCTTGATCGCGCCGAGCACCTTGGCGCCGGCGCCGATGATCACCCTGTCGCCGATGGTCGGGTGGCGCTTGCCGGTGTCCCGTCCGCTGCCGCCGAGGGTGACGCCGTGGTAGATGGTCACGTCCTCGCCCACCTCGGCAGTCTCGCCGATCACCACGCCGGTCGCGTGGTCGATGAACAACCCGGAGCCAAGGACCGCGCCCGGGTGGATCTCGACTCCGGTGAGAATGCGGACGACCTCCGCAAACGTCCGCGCGGCGAGCCTGGCGCCGCGATTCCACAGCCAGTGGTTGATCCGGTGCCCCCAGATCGCGTGCACGCCCGGATAGGCGAAGATCACCTGCAGCGTGGTCGGCCGGGCCGGGTCGCGCTCCCTGGCGGCCCGGATGTCACGTCGAATGTCCGCGAACATGGCTAATCCGCCAGGTCGGCGAAGAGCGGGGTGCTCAGATACCGCTCGCCGAAGCTCGGCAGCACCACCACGACCAGCTTGCCGGCGTTCTCCGGACGGCGGGCGACCTGCAGCGCCGCGACCACGGCCGCGCCCGATGAGATGCCGACCAGCAGTCCCTCCTCCCCGGCCAACCGACGTGCCATGTCCAGCGATTCTTCGTTGCCGACCTTGATGACCTCGTCCACCAGGTCCATCTCGAGTACCGGTGGGACGAATCCGGCACCGATGCCCTGAATCGGGTGCGGCCCCTTCTGGCCACCGGAGAGGACCGGTGACGCGGCGGGCTCCACGGCCACGAATTTCGCCGACGCCTTGCGCTCCTTGATGACCTGAGCGACGCCGGTGAGCGTGCCCCCGGTGCCCACCCCGGCAACGAAGAAGTCGATCTTGCCGTCGGTGTCTCGCCAGACCTCCTCAGCGGTGGTCTTGCGGTGGATCGCGGGGTTCGCGGGGTTCTCGAACTGTTGCGGGATGAAATACCGTTGGTCGTTCTTGGCCAGCTCTTCGGCTTTGGCGATGGCTCCGGCCATGCCTTCGGCGCCGGGCGTCAGCACGATCTCTGCGCCGAAGGCCCGCAACAACATTCGGCGTTCGGTGCTCATCGTGTCCGGCATCGTCAGCACGCACCGGTAGCCGCGCGCCGCGCACACCATCGCGAGGGCGATGCCGGTGTTTCCGCTCGTCGGCTCCAGGATGATCGTGTCGGGCTTGATCAGCCCCGCCTGCTCGGCCGCATCCAGCATGGCGACACCGATGCGGTCCTTGACGCTGTTCGCGGGGTTGAAGAATTCCAGCTTGGCGACGACGTCGGCGACCGCCCCTTCGGTGACCCGGTTCAGCCGGACCAGCGGCGTGTTCCCGATCAGTTGTGTGACGTTATCTGCGATGCTCATCTGTCTTCCTCAGGCGATGTCGGTACATGACTCGTCGGTCTGCCAGCTGATGTCGAATTCGATGGCCACGGCCGTGGGGACGGTCAAAGCAATGGGTGTGAATCGATGTGCCACTCCCTCCAGCGCGACGCCGGTCAGCACCCGTCCGGGGAGGCTTTCCGGTGCTGTCGCCGTGACCGTCGTTGTGGACGTACCCGGTGCGGGCCGGAGGTAAAAGTCCGCGCCCGCCTGCACAATGCCGACGATCGTCTCACCGTCGGAATCGACGAGCGTGTGTCCGTCGCCGACGTTGAGCGTCAACGGGATTGGCACTTGAAACGGTCCTATGAGCTCCGAATTGGCGGTTGCTTCGGTATCGACTAGTTGTGGTTCCACCGTATCGCGCGAGGCTTTGCGCGCCCCAGTGATCAGATAATTGTAGAGGTGCACAATTCGATCGGCATTGCGGTAGTGGCGGGAGCCGGTCAGCCAGAAGCGAACATGGTCGATTTTCGGATTGGCCGCGTCGGTCGTCGCGATCAAGCGGTAATGGCGATAGCCACGCCCGCCGCTGCCGTGGCTGCTGGCCGACAGCGTGCTGCCCACCCCGAGCGTGCGTCGATGACGGCCCCTGCCCGCGCCCACCGTCAGCTGCGAGCGCGAAATGTCTTGCCAGGCAACGCCGTCGGTGGACTTCTGTAGTTTCAAGCCGACCGCAGCATCGGCGTCCACCCACACCGAGTAACCGCCGAGTTGGGGTTCGCCGTCGAATTCGAAGGTCAACACGCGTCCGGCCGCCCGGCGTACCTTGACGGGTGCGTTAAGGGGCCGAGTATCCAGGGTCAAACCGTTGGTGAAATGCCAAACCGCGGCCTGGGTGGCGGCGATCGCCTCGTGTTCGCTGATGTGGGCCCGTCCCACGGGGTCGCCCGCGGCCCGAAGTTGCTCGCTCAATTCGGCCGTCGTGCGCATCGGGAAAGAGTTGCGCAGGATCCAGTCGACCTCGGCTTCGTAGTCGCGGCTGCGCAGGTGGGGCAGCGCCGACCAGCTGCCCAGACGGTAGCGGGATGGCTGATGAGGCGCGATGCCGAAGAAGTCCAAGGAATACGCGTGGAGGTTGGGATTGACCCTGATCAGGTCGGTGCGGGCAGAGCTACCATCGTCGAACACGACCGTGTCCACGGTATGGGAGTATGTGCCCCCGCGGTAGCGCGTCATCCGCGCGACTTCGGTTGCCGGCCTGACGAGGACCCGGTGGCGGGTCTCTACCGGCGCGGAGGCGCGGGTGGGTAGTGACATCACTGTCATGGATGGTTTTCTTCCTGAAAGTTTTTGCTGGCGAACGCGCGTCTGGGCCGGGGCGGTGGTAGCCCCATCGGTGGGCAGGGCGCGGGATTTCTACTGCGTCTTCAGAGCGTCAGGAAATCAACAACAGCGACAACAACAGCAGGCGGCGGTGCGCGAAGGAACGAAGCGCGGCTGAACGGCCTGTTGCATGGCCCCCACTATAGGCCCAGACGAATATCACTGTCAGATTGCGGTCGCTTTACGGCCCTTTAATTCAGCGCGGGAGTAATGCTTTGCGCCGCTCCGACAGTCTCCTAGGCTCGGCGCGCGAACCCGGTCACGGCGGGTGATCATGGACCTGCCGCACCACGCTGCAGCACTCGATCGAGCATGGAAGGACCACGATGACGTCGGCTCAAAGCGAGTCTCAGGCACTCGGCGATCTTGCAGCTAGACAGCTTGCCAACGCGACCAAGACCGTCCCGCAGCTTTCCACCATTACGCCCCGCTGGTTGCTGCACCTGCTCAGCTGGGTCCCGGTGGAAGCGGGCCTTTACCGGGTCAATCGGGTGGTCAACCCCGAAGGGGTCGCCATCAAGACCGAAGCGGGCGCCGGCACCGAAGAACCGCTGCCCGAGACATATGTCGACTACGAGACCAGCCCGCGCGAATACACGCTGCGAAGCATCTCGACCCTGGTTGACATCCACACCCGAGTCTCCGACTTGTACTCGAGTCCGCACGATCAGATAGCGCAGCAGCTGCGGCTGACCATCGAGACGATCAAGGAGCGTCAGGAGTTCGAGTTGGTCAACAGCCCCGAATACGGGCTGCTGGCCCAGGCGACTCCGGAGCAGACCATCCAGACGCTGGCTGGCGCTCCGGCACCCGATGACCTGGACGCGCTGATCACCAAGGTGTGGAAGACGCCCAGCTTCTTCCTGACTCACCCGCTCGGAATCGCCGCATTCGGCCGCGAGGCCACCTATCGGGGTGTGCCGCCGCCCGTGGTCAGCCTGTTCGGCGCGCAGTTCATCACCTGGCGCGGCATCCCGCTGATCCCGTCGGACAAGGTGCCGGTGGAGGACGGCAAGACCAAGTTCATCCTGGTGCGCACCGGCGAGGAGCGGCAGGGTGTGGTCGGCCTGTTCCAGCCGGGCCTGGTTGGCGAGCAGGCGCCGGGTCTGTCGGTGCGGTTCACCGGCATCAACCAGTCGGCAATCGCGACGTACCTGGTGACGCTCTACACGTCACTGGCCGTTCTCACCGACGACGCGCTCGCCGTGCTCGACGACGTCGCCGTGGACCAGTTCCATGAGTACAAGTGAGTATCGAGCGGTAGACGCCGAAAGCGACCTGCCCATCAGCGCCGCGGAACTCGCCGCGCTGGCAAGCCAGCTGTATGCGGCCAGCATCCGGCCGGGTCCCGACAGCCCGCCGCAGGCGGCGCCGGTCGCCCCGCGGGGCAGCGTGCCGGACGCCACGGCCGCGACGTCGGCCGGTCAGGCGGCCATCGGGGCCGCCGACGTGTATTCGGCGCCGGTCCCGGCGCTCGGTGTCACCGACATCTACCTTCCGGCTCCGACGTCGCGCGAACCCGAAACCCCGCCGCAGGCGGCGCCGGTCGCCCCGCGGGGCGGCGTGCCGGACGCCACGGCCGCGACGTCAGCCGGTCAGGCGGCCGCCGGGGCCGCCGACGTGTATCCGGCGCCGATTCCGGCGCTGGGTGTCACCGACATCTACCTTCCGGCTCCGGCGACACCGGAACCGAACGCCCCGCCGCAGACGGTTCCCGCCGCGCCCCGTGGCGGCCTGCCGGATACGACCGCCGTGCTCGGCGACTTCGTCGGTTTTGGCGTGCCGGGCCAGGGCGTCGTGCCGACCGTGCCCGGGGCGGTGGCCGGGGCGCCCACGGCGGTCCCCGCGGCTGCGCGTGGGGCGTCGCCGTACTCGGTGCCCTCCTGGGGGTCCGACGCGCCCCCGGTCCCCGACCTGGGCTGGTCGGACGGCGCCGCGCCAACGCCGGTGACGGCCGGAGGTGACGAGCACAATTACTCCTTCCTGAGCGTCGCCGATACGGTGCCGCGGCTGCCCGATGAGCACGAGGTGTTCGACGTCAACGCGATCCGGGCCGACTTCCCGATCCTGAAGGAGGTCGTCAACGGAAAGCCGTTGATCTGGTTCGACAACGCGGCGACCACCCAGAAGCCACAGGTGGTGATCGACCGGCTGTCGCATTTCTACATCCACGAGAACTCCAACATCCACCGCGCCGCACACGAATTGGCGGCCCGGGCCACCGACGCGTACGAAGAGGCCCGCGACACCGTGGCCGATTTCATCGGCGCGCCAAGCTCTGAGAACGTCGTGTTTGTGCGCGGGACCACGGAGGCCATCAACCTGGTGGCGCACGCGTGGGGTGGAAAGCATCTGCAGCCCGGTGACGAGATCGTCATCACTCATCTCGAGCATCACGCGAACATCGTTCCCTGGCAACTCATTTCGCAGAAAACCGGAGCGATCCTAAAGGTTGCGCCGATCGATGATGCCGGTAATCTATTGCTGAGCGAATTCGAGGAACTGCTCGGTCCTCGGACGAAGCTGGTGGCCGCCAGTCAGGTGTCCAACGCGCTGGGGACGGTGGTCCCGGTGGACGAGATCGTGGAATTGGGCCATCGCTATGGGGCTCGGGTGCTTATCGACGCCGCCCAATCGATTCAGCATCTGCCCGTTGATGTTTCCGAGCTCGGCGCCGATTTCCTGGTGTTTTCCGGACATAAGATCTACGGCCCCACCGGTATTGGCGCGCTCTACGGTACCGAGGAGGCGCTGACGGAGACGCCGCCGTGGCAGGGCGGCGGTCACATGATCGCCGACGTCACGATCGAACGCTCGCTATATCAGGGGCCGCCGACCAAGTTCGAGGCCGGCACCGGCAACATCGCCGACGCGGTCGGGCTGACCGAGGCGCTGCGCTATGTGCAGCGGTTGGGCATCGAACGCATCGCGGCCTACGAGCACTCGTTGCTCGAGTACGCGACGCCGCGCCTCGCCGACATTCCCGGTGTCCGTCTGGTGGGCACCGCGACCGAGAAGGCCAGCGTGCTGTCCTTCGTGCTGGCGGGACACGAGCCGCTCGAGGTGGGCAAGGCGCTCAACGCGGAGGGTATCGCGGTCCGCGCCGGGCATCATTGCGCACAACCCGCGCTCCGGCGCCTGGGACTGGAGGCCACCGTTCGCCCGTCGTTCGCGTTCTACAACACCTTCGAGGAGATCGACGTCTTCCTCCGGGCGGTGCGCAGGATCGCCGAGGGCGGCACCAACGTCGGCTGACGGCTCTCGCATGCGGCTAAGTGCCTGTGTACCAACCCAACACGCGCGATGTCAGCAACACGATGCCCAGCGAGACCGCGGCGACAACGGTGAGGCCGATGACCGCGACCACCAGCGGTCGCCATCCGGTGCGTGCGATCTGACGGATGTCGGTGTTGAGTCCCACGCCGGCGAAGGTCAGCAGGAACGCCCATTTCGACACGTTGGCGAGGTTGGCGGTCTGGCCCTTGGTCAGCCAGCCCGCGGTCGCGATCGCGGAGACCACCAGGAAGCCGAGCACGAACTTCGGGAACTTCTCCCAGACGAACGCGGCCTTGGCCTTTGCGCCGGGTGCGACCTCGTCGGCCTGGCCCCGAGCGGCCCAGTAGAGGGCGAAGCCCAGGACCACGAATCCGATCAGCGCGTTACGGGTCGACTTCACCAGTACCGCGATCTTGCCGGCATGGTCGGAGTACAGGTAACCGGTGGCCGTGGTCTCGGCGGTGTTGTCCACCGAAAGGCCTGCCCACAGGCCGAATTCGTGATCGTTGAGCCCGATCGCGTGGCCCAGCGGCGGCAGCACGAACAGCGACACCGCGCCCAAGGCCAGGATGGCCGCGATCGCGTAGCTGACATCGGAGTTGCGGGCCCGAATCGCGCCCTTGGCCGCCACGATGGCCGAGACCCCGCAGATGGACGTTCCGATCGCCAGCAGTGAGCCGAGCTTGCCCGACAGCCCGAACGCGCGCGCCGCGCCGATGATGATCGTTCCGGCGATCGTCATGTCCACCAGAATCTGCACCAGGCTGGCGCCACCGAGCTTGGCGATATCGCCGAGTACGAAGCGCGAACCCAGCGCGACAATTCCGACCTTGAGCCAGAATTCGTAGGTGAGCACGCCGGGCCGGAAGATGGGGTGCAGGCCGATGGTGTTGGTGATCAGCAGCCCGATCACGATGGCCCACAACACGTATTCGATGTCGGGCACGGTCCAGTGGTGATGTTTGGCCAGCGCGTTCCACCACACCTGGGCATACTTACCCAGCACCCCGACCCCGATAAGGAGCAGGATGCCCGGCACGTAGTCGAGCGGGCGGGTGCTGGTGAAAGTGGCCTCGGCCGACGTCTCGTCGGGCTCGGCGCGAAGGGTGCTCATCCGGGTCACCATGGGATCTTCGGAAGCGCGTTGGCCACAGCCAGCGCGACGATCACGCCGGCCACCGCGGTCGCCCACCAGTCCACCGATACCGATCGAACCCGTCTGGGCCGGCCGGTCCGTTGCCCGGTCTTTTCCTCGCGTCCGTCATTCGGACCGCTTTCACCCACAATGACCGCTCCTCGTTCGCCTTTGGCGGCCTAGGTGCCGCACGGCCGCTGACGGAATGGTGGCGTGTCGGGTGGCCCGGACCAAGTGATTAGCTCGCCCTGAATTTTGGGCGCGCCGCCGGCAGTGATCTCGGGCCGCGGTCAGGTTGGCAGGCCGAGCTTCTCGGCGTCCGCACGGTAGCGGTCCACCCACTCATCGGAGCGCTGGTCGGCCTGGCGTTCCAATACCGGTTCGGGGGCCAGCCGCGGGTCGAGGCCGAGCGCCTCCAGAATGGAGGCCACGACCTGAGTCAGGTTGCGCCACAACACCGGGTATGGGATCTCCATCGGGTTGACGCCTTCGTCGGCGAACCAATTCCGCCAGCCCTCGTTTTGGGCGCGCAGCATGGTGACGACGTGCGCGATCGCGCCGGCGTGATAGGTGGCGCGCGCATCGCGAGCCGGGTCCGGCCTGCCTCGCCACACCCGCGTCTGCACCGCTCGCCAGAACGACACCGCCTGCGAAATCACATCGGGCCGATGCACGTAGATGAAGAGCGGCTCTTCGCCCACCACGTCGGTGATGGCGGCCAGGAGACCGTCGCCGCTGCGATTCGGGAGATTCTTCGCACGGTTCAGCAAGAGTGGCGTCTGGTTCCACATCAGCTTGCCGCCCCAAATGCCGTTCGGCGTCCTCCCGACCGTGCGGATGTAGTCGCGCCAGATCTCGGGCGGCGCGAGGTCCGGTGTCCCGGCGTCGAGTGGGTCAAGCAGGCTCAGGATCGATTCGTCCTCCACGCCGGCGAACCACTCGCGCGGCTGGGGCGCCTGGCTGGTGGCGGGCAGGTATTGAAAGAACTCTTGCGGCTCGCCGGCGACGCCGGTCGCGCGCAGCGACTCGACCAGCAGCGTGCTGCCGCTCCGCTGGGACGCCAACACCAGGTAGGAGGACGGGGTATCGGTCACCCGAGTAAGCGTATCCGGGCGCAAATGCTGTTGCTATCGGTGCTTTTAGCCTCATCCTGAACGCAACCCTTGTTTTGAACACCGATAATCCGAACCGTGTCGCTTGGCGGCGATAGCCGAACGGGACGGTGGCCGTGGACGCTCAACTGGGTTGTTGGCAACGGAAGACTCGTCAAGCGACGAGTGGCCATTTAGCGTCTGCGCTGCCGAGGCGTTCCGCGAAATTTGTGACATTCACCGCATGCTGGCCCGCCCGGCTTCGCGCCCCGCCGGCCGGGCACCCGGCGGTCTGACATCTGTCGCCAAGCGAACGGGTGTCATTCTGGGGTTTTAGCTGTTCTCGTGTGCCGCGTATGCAGACGGCACGGGTCCTCTGCCGAGTCTTACTCGCCCTGGCCAATTTTGCTTCGTGTTGATTCCAACCCTGACGCGGTATTGGGTTTGCCCGTAAATTCCTCGCGTGATCTAGGCGCGCAAACGGACATCGCGGTCGGCGTGTAACAACAACCGGTGCTTTCGCGCTGGCTAATTGCCGGCGCATTAATTGCATTACGAGAATGGAACACGGGATTGGGCCACATGGACGGCGGTCGGGCGGAGCGAGCCTTGTGAACGGCTCCACCATCGCGAAGCCCATGAATGCGTTGGGCGAGTTCTTCCTACTCAGCGCCCAGGCGTTGGTCGCCGCGGTGCGGGGGCCGTGGGCGTGGCGGGAATTGCTGGAGCAGATCTGGTTCGTCGCGCGGGTGTCGATCTTTCCGACGATCATGCTGTCGATCCCGTACACGGTCCTCATCGTCTTCGTCCTGAACATCCTGCTGGTCGAGATCGGGGCCGGTGATCTGTCCGGCGCCGGCGCGGGCCTGGCGTCGGTGACGCAGGTCGGGCCCGTCGTCACGGCGATGGTTGTTTCCGGCGCCGGGTCTACCGCGATGTGCGCTGACCTGGGCGCGCGCACCATCCGCGAGGAAATCGACGCGATGAAAGTGATCGGCGTCGATCCGATTCAGGCACTGGTGGTTCCGCGCATCATCGCCGCCACGTTCGTCGCGGTCCTGCTCTACTCGGTGGTCGCGGTCACCGGGTTGACGGGGAGCTACGTTTTCGTGGTCTTCGTTCAGCACGTCACCCCCGGCGCTTTCGTCGCGGGAATGACCCTTGTCACGGGGCTTCCCCAGGTAGTGACTTCGCTGATCAAGGCCACGCTGTTCGGGTTGTCGGCGGGCCTGATCGCCTGCTACAAGGGCCTCTCGGTGGGCGGCGGTCCCACCGGTGTTGGCAACGCCGTCAACGAGACCGTCGTCTTTTCCTTCATGGCGCTGTTCTTCATCAACATCGTGCTCACCGCGCTCGGCGTGAAGGTCACCGCGAAATGACCGACGCAGCGCGGGAACCGTCGTGGATCATCAGCCTTGGCCCCAGGGCCACCGATTACGCCCGCAAGCTCGGTGAACAGACGGCGTTTTACGGCCAATCCCTGGCCAACATCGCCGACGCGGTACGCCGCTATCCGGGCGAGCTGCTTCGGCTGATCGCCGAGATGGGCATGGGCACAGGAGCTTTGGCAGTGATCGGCGGCACCGTAGGCATCATCGGCTTCCTCACCCTGACCACCGGCGCCCTGGTCGCCGTCCAGGGCTACGACACGCTGTCCAACGTCGGAGTCGAGGCGCTGACCGGATTTCTGTCGGCCTTCCTGAATGTTCGGATGATCGCGCCGTGCACCGCCGGCCTGGCCCTGGCGGCCACGATCGGTGCCGGCGCGACCGCGCAACTGGGCGCCATGCGGATCAATGAGGAGATCGACGCGCTGGAGGTGATGGGCATCCGCGCCATCACGTATCTGTCGTCGACGCGGATCATCGCCGGGATCCTGGTCGTCATTCCGCTCTACGCCGTCGCGGTGCTGATGTCCTTCATCGCGGCCAAGTTCCTGACGATTTACAGCTACGGCCAATCGCGCGGGGTATACGAGCACTACTTCTCCACGTTCCTGCGCCCCACCGACTTGTTCTGGTCGTTTCTGGCGGCCCTGACCATGGCGACGGGCGTGATGGTTGTGCACACGTACTACGGTTTCACCGCGACAGGTGGTCCCGCCGGGGTGGGGGAGGCCGTCGGGCGTTCGGTGCGGTCATCGATGATCGTCACGGCGTTTGTCTGCCTGGCGATTTCGTTGTCCGTCTACGGGCAGTCCGGCAACTTCAACCTGTCGGGATGACTGCATGAGCAATCACAGGGAGAGCGGCCCCGGGCAACGGAATCGTGTCCGCCGCAGCAGAATCGACCCGATCTGGTGGGCTCCGACTCTGTTCATCCTCATCGGGGCAATCATCGCGGTGACCGCGGGGGCGTTCTCCGGCAAATTCCAGGAAACGATCCCGCTGACGCTGGTGTCGGACCGGGCCGGACTCGTGATGGAGCAGGGCGCCAAGGTCAAGCTCCGCGGCGTGCAGGTCGGCCAGGTGGGCTCGATCGGCACCGACGTGAAAGCCGCTCAGCTGCAACTCAAGATGCAGCCCGGCCCGTTCAAGTATCTGCCGAGCAACCTCGAGGCGGAGATCAAGTCGACCACGGCCTTCGGATCGAAGTATGTCGACCTGATCGTGCCCGAAAACCCCAGCGCGACCCCGCTCAAGCCCGGCGCGGTGCTGCACTCGCGCAACGTGACGGTCGAAGTCAACACCGTCTTCGAAAACCTCCAATCGGTGGTCCATGCGATCGACCCGGCGAAGCTGAACGCGATCTTGTCGGCCTTCTCGGAAGCGTTGCGCGGCAAGGGCGAGCGGCTCGGCCAGGCCATCACCGGGGCGAACGACGTGCTGCTGACCGTCAACCCCCGCATGGACACCATCGACAAGGACTGGAGGCTGTTCGGCAAGACGACGGCGATCTACTCCGATGCCGCCCAGAACATTTTGTCGATTCTCGATTCGGCGGCGACGACCAGCAACACCCTGACCGAAAACCAGCGGTCGCTGGACACGCTGTTGTTGTCGGCGGTTGGCCTGAGCCAGACCGGCATCAACGTCATCGGCAGGAACGAATCCAACATCGTCCGATCGATCAACCTGCTCGATCCGACCACGGCACTGCTGAACAAATACTCGCCGACCTTCACCTGCTTGTTCCAGGGCGCGCAGTGGTACGTCGACCACGGGGGCCGAGACGCGTTGGGCGGCAACGGCTATTCGGTGATCTTGGACGCCGGGCTGCTGTTCGGTGACGATCCGTACCGGTACCCCAAGCACCTACCGAAAACCAATGCCACCGGCGGCCCGGGGGGCAAGCCCAGCTGCGGGTCGCTGCCCGACCCGAGTGCCAACTTCCCGGTACGTGCGCTGGTCACCGACACCGGATGGGGTGCCGCCCCGAACGAAATCCGCACCAACATGGCCACCGGTAACCCGTGGTGGGCGAACTGGTTCCCGACCACGAAGAACCCGCCCGAAGCGCCGCGCTACTTCTACCGTGGGGGACAACCGCCGCCGTGAAAAGACGAAAGATGTCCGCCATCATCGTGCGCATCGTGGCCTTTACCGCGGTGTGCGCGGTGTTCACATTCACGCTCGTCGCCGTCTTCGGCCAGTTTCGGTTCGAAGACCGCACCGGCTACCACGCGGTCTTCACGAACATCTCCGGCCTGAAGTCCGGCAACTTCGTCCGCATCGCGGGGGTAGAGGTCGGCAAGGTCGGGGACCTGCACCTGCAGCGCGACGGCACCGTCACCATCGGCTTCTCGGTGGACAAAGGCGTGCGCCTCACCGAGGGGACCAAAGTCGCTGTGCGCTATGAGAACTTGATCGGCGATCGCTACCTCGCGCTCGAAGAGGGGCCAGGCTCGCACCGGCTGCCGCCGGGCGCGACGATCCCGTTGGCGCGGACGTCGCCGGCGCTGGACATCGATGCGCTGATCGGCGGGTTCCGGCCGTTGTTCCGGGCGTTGGACCCCGATCAGGTCAACGCCCTGTCCGGTCAACTACTCCGGATCTTTCAGGGGCAAGGCGGAACCGTCGCTTCGGTGCTGGCCCAGACCTCGATGCTCACTTCGACGTTGGCCGGGCGCAGCGAGCTGATCACCGAGCTGATCACGAACCTGAACACCGTGCTGCACACCTTTGCCGTCCGCGACCGCGAGTTCTCCGACGGCCTGGACAAGCTGTCCCAGTTCGTCAACGGCTTGGCTCAGCGCAAGGATGAGATCTCCACCGGGCTCGCCTACGTCAACGCGGCGGCCGGGTCCGTCGCCAACCTGCTCGTCCAGGCCCGCCAGCCCATCAAGGACGTCGTGCACGAGACGGATCGCATGTCCGCGCAGGTGCTCTCCGACCGCGACTACGTCGACAACCTGCTCAAGCAACTTCCCGACATCTATCAGGTTTTGGCCCGGCAAGGCCTCAACGGCGACTACTTCGGCTTCTACTTCTGCGAGGTCCTGATGAAAGTCAACGGGAAGGGGGGCAACCCGATCTTCATCAAGCTGTTCGGCCAGCCGAGCGGGCGGTGCACGCCCCAATGACCAAGTCCAAAACCAAAGCCGGCGGGCGAAGCCCTTGGAAGATCGGCGCGATGGGTGTCTTCATCTTGGTGTGCGTGACGATCGCGGCCTTCAACTACGACAAGCTGCCATTTGTCAAGAACACCAACGACTACGCGGCCTACTTCTCGGAGGCCGGCGGCATCCGGGCGGGTAACTCGGTGCGGGTTTCCGGCATGGGCGTCGGAAGGGTCACCGGCATCAAATTAGAAGGCACAAAGGTCCGGGTGAGCTTCACCGTCCGTAACTTCATCACGTTGGGCGATCGCACGGAAGCCGCGATCAAGACCGAAACCATACTCGGCGCCAAGATGCTCGAGCTCACGTCACGTGGAGAAGGGAAGCTCTCGGGCACCATCCCGCTGGAACGCACCCATTCGCCCTACGACCTTCCGGATGCGCTCGGGGACCTGACGACCGAGATCAGCGGGCTGGACACCGCTCAGTTGTCTTCTGCGTTGACCACTTTGGCGGACACCTTCAGGGAAACGCCTTCGGAGGTCAGGCCGGCGCTGGAAGGCGTGGCCCGGTTCTCCGAGACACTGAACAACCGCGACGCCCAATTGCGCAGCCTACTGGGGAACGCGAACAAGGTCTCGACGGTGCTGGGCCGACGCAGCCAACAGATCGCGGCTCTGGTGGCGGACTCGAATGCGCTGCTGGCCGCGCTGTTGGACGAACGCGACTCCATCGACGCGCTGATGAACAATCTCACCGCGGTGTCACACCAGGTTTCGGGCCTCGTCGATGACAACAGGACTCAGCTGAAGCCCGCTCTCGACAAGCTCAACGGCGTGCTCGAGGTCCTCGACAATCGCAAACAGGACATTCAGGCGAGCCTGCCCAAGTTCAAACGCTACGCGATGTCGTTCGGCGAATGCCTGGGCTCTGGACCGTTTTTCAAGGCCTACGTGGCGAACCTGATCCCCGGCCAGATCAGCGGGCCGACGATCGACGCCCGCATGTACAACCGGTTCCTGGACCCCGAGCAGAAGCTGCCGTCGGAGTCGGTGGACCCGCCGACCGGGACGCCGCCCGTGCCGCCGGAGCAAGTGCCGCACCCGATCTGGTCTCAGCCCCCCTCGCCGGGTCCGGCGCCGGGCCCGCCGCCTGAGCCCGAGCAGCCGCCCGCGAACGGCCAACTGGGGGGACAGTGAAGATAAGCCGCCGCACTCTGCAACGACTGACCGCCGTCAGCCTGGTCGGTACCCTCGCCGTGGCTTCGTTCCTGGTCGGCTCGAAGCTGTGGAAGGAGGTCGAAAGGAACACCTACACGGCGTATTTCACGGAAGCCAACGGCTTGTTCGTCGGCGACGACGTGCGCATCCTCGGGGTCACGGTCGGGGTGATCGACAAGATCGAACCGCAACCCGGTAGCTCCAAGGTGACCTTCTCCGTCGACAAGCAATACGCCATCCCCGCCGACGCCCGCGCGGCGATCCTGTCCCCGTCGCTGGTGACTCCACGGGCCGTCCAACTCGTCCCCGCCTACTCGGGCGGCCCCAGACTGAGTCCCGGCGCGTCGATCCCGCTCGGCCGCACCGCCGTCCCGGTCGAATGGGATGACTTTCGCACGCAGCTGGAAAAACTGACCGACGCGTTGCAGCCCACCTCCCCGGACGGGGTGAATTCCCTCGGTGAGTTCATCAACTCCACCGCCGACAACGTGCGCGGCCAGGGCGACACCGCCCGCGACACCGTGATCAAGCTGTCCGCCGCGATCTCCGCACTCGGCGATCACGCCGACGACATCTTCAGCACCGTGCGCAACCTGCAGCTGCTGGTTTCGGCGCTGTCGTCCAGCAGTGACCTGCTGGCCTCGTTCAACCAAAACCTGGCCACCGTCACGACGCTGCTGACGAACACACCCAACGAAATCGCCAACGCGGTCAAGGGACTCGACGGCGCGCTGACCGATTTGCGCGACTTTCTGGCAGAAAACCGGGAAGCCATGGGCGTTACGTTCGACCGGCTGGCTTCCGTCACCACCGCCTTGAACGACAGCCGCATGGACATCAAGCAGATCCTGCACATCGCCCCGACGGTGTTCCAGAACTTCCTGAACATCTACCAGCCGGCGCAGAGCGCGATGACCGGCATCATCGCGCTGAACAACTTCGCCGACATCCCGCAGTGGATCTGCAGCTCGATCGAGGCGGCGTCCCGGGCCCGGCTCGACCGGGTCTCCAAACTGTGCTTGCAGTACATCAACCCGATCATCAAAAACCGTCTGTACAACTACATTCCGGCGGGGCTCAACCCGTTCGTCGGCACCCAGGCCCGCCCGAGTGAGATCACCTACAGCGAGGACTGGCTCCGGCCCGGGTATACGCCTCCCGCACCACCGCCCGATACACCCCCGCCGCCGCCGGCCGCCGAAGCAGCACCCGCGGAAGCGCCGCCGCCGCCGGCGCCGAGCGGCACGGTCAACTCGACGCAGGTGTTGCGGGACCTGATGCTCCCGGCGGGGGTCTCATGAAGCGGGCACTGATGGCGGTGCTGTGCCTCGTCTGCGCCACAACGCTTTCCAGCTGTGGTGGTTGGAAGGGGCTGAACTCGTTCACCCTTCCCGGGACTTCCGGCAACGGGCCCGGTGCGTACACGATTCAGGCCCAAATGCCCGATGTCGTCACCATTCAGGAAAACACCCGCGTTCGGGTTGACGACGTCAACGTCGGCAATGTGACCAAGATCGAGCTGCAGGACTGGCACGCGCTTGTGACCATGCGCATCAACGGCGATGTCCACCTGCCCGCCAACGCGACGGCCAAGCTGGGACAGACCAGCCTGCTCGGCTCGATGCATATCGAGCTCGCGGCGCCCAAGGACGAGCCGCCGGTCGGGCAACTGAAAGACGGTTCACTCATCCCGCTCTCGCGCGCGAGCATGTACCCAACCACCGAACAAACCCTGGCTTCGGTCTCAATCCTGCTCAACGGCGGCGGAATCGGTCAGCTGCAGGAGATCACGCGGGCGATCGCCAAGGCATTCGCCGGACGCGAGAACGAGATGCGCAGCCTGCTGCACCAACTGGACGAGTTCATCGCACGGACCAACGACCAGACCGACGACATCATCGCCGCAGCCGAGAATCTCAACTCGCTGGTCGGCCAGTTCGCGGACAAGGACGCGGTGGTCGACAAGGCTTTGACGACCGTGCCGAAAGCGCTGAAGGTGCTGGCCGACGAGCGCACCAAGATCGCCGACGCGATCGACCAGCTCGGCCAGTTCAGTGCCATCGCGGCCGACACCGTGCGCCAGAGCAAAGACTCTCTGGTCAACAACCTGCGTAATATCGCGCCGGTGCTGCGGTCGCTCGCCGATGCGGGACCGTCGCTGACCAAAGGGCTGGATGGCTTGGTGGCCTACCCGTGGCCGGCGTCGACGGCGAGGAATTGGTTCCGCGGTGACTACGCCAACCTCACCCTGATCGTCGATCTCACGTTGAGCCGCCTCGACACCGGGTTCTTCACCGGTTCACGGTGGGAGGGCAACCTCACCCAGCTCGAGCTGCTGTGGGGACGGACGATCGGGATGCAGCCCAGCCCCGCTACCGCGGGCAACCCCCTGACCTATCCATATCACTTCGGGGGGTACTGAATGCTGCGTCTGAATCGTCGAACCTGGATACAGCTGGCGATCCTGTCGTTGGTGACGGTCCTGTCTTGTGGCGCAATGGCTTTCAATTACATGAAGCTGCCCGAAACGCTTTTCGGGATCGGGGAGTACGTCGTCACCGTCGACCTACCCGAGTCGGGCGGGCTCTACCAGACGTCTGTGGTCACCTACCGTGGCACTGACGTCGGTCAGGTCAAGTCGGTCGATGTGACCGCGACCGGGGTTCGCGCGGTGCTCGCGATCAGGTCCGGCGTCAAGGTGCCCGCCGACGTCCAGGCGTCGGTGCACAGCCGCTCGGCCGTCGGCGAGCAATACATCGAGCTCACCCCCCAGCCCGGCAAGGACGGCGATCACGGTCGGGCGCTGCGAGCAGGTGATGTCATTCCCGCAGGCCGAGTCGACGTTCCCGTCGACATCGGACACCTGCTCGACGTGACCAACCGTGCGCTGCAGGCGATTCCGCGCGACAACCTGCGCACCGTGGTTGACGAGACGGATCGCGCGGTCGGTGGTCTCGGGCCCGAGCTGTCCAGGATCGTCGACGGGTCGGCGGCCCTGGCCATTGCCGGGGGGCAGACCGTCGGGCCGCTTGCCGCGTTGATCGACCAGACGCCTCCGGTTCTCGACTCTCAGATCCAAACGTCGGATTCGATTGCCCGGTGGGCGAGTCGAACCGCGGCGATCACCGCCCAGTTCAAGGCGCAGGACGCCGCCTTTCGGGACCTGTTGACGCAGGGGACCAACGGGGTGGAGGAAAGTCGCGCGCTGCTCGATCGGCTGTCGCCTGCGCTGCCGGTGCTGTTTGCGAACCTGGTCAGCCTGGGCGACATCGCCGTTGTCTACCGGCATGACATCGAACAACTGTTGGTGCTGTTCCCCCAGGGCATCGCGGCGATGGCCGCAATCGTCGTGCCCAGCTCGAACACCAAACAGGAGTACCGGGGTGCGCAGCTGGACTTCAACCTCAACATCAATCTGCCACCCCCCTGCACGACGGGATATCTGCCGCCGACTCAGCGCCGGTCGCCGGCCAACGTGGACGCGCCCGACCGGCCCGCCGCGGATCTGTTCTGCCGCGTGCCGCAGGATTCGGAGTTCAACGTTCGCGGGGTGCGCAACATCCCGTGTGAGAGCAAGCCGTGGAAACGGGCGCCCACGGTCGAATTGTGCGAAAGCGACGAAGAATACGTGCCGCTCAACGACGGCTACAACTGGAAGGGCGACCCGAACGCCACCTACACCGGGCAGGGCGTACCGATGTACCCGCCGGGACAAGACCCGCGGCTTCCACCGCCGCGGGGCACCGCGCAGCCGGCGCCTGCGCCGCCGCCGCTCGCCGTCGCCACGTACGACCCGGCCAACGGCGACTACATAGGCCCGGACGGGCGCCGCTACACCGAATTCGACCTGGCCCATCCGCGTGCCAAGAACTGGCAGTCACTTCTAGTGCCGCCGGCCTAAGTAAGGAGCAAGATGGCAAGACAGACCGATGAGCGGGTGACCGCCGCGGACGACAGTGAGCTGGCCGTCACCGCGGCAGCCGTCGACGAAGCAGGCGGCGAAAACGTCGACGATCAGGCTGACGAGATCGCCGGGGAGACAACCGAGTCGAGGGGCCGGCTGACCCGCTTACGGCACCGGATTATCCCGCGGCTATCGCACACCGGGCAGGCGTTGTTGGCCGGTGCCCTCGTCGTGGCTGTGCTGGCGGGATTGACCGGTTGGCTTGGCTTCCGGGCCTACCAGAAGCACGAGGCACAAGCACAGCGCGATCTGTTCGTGCAGGTGGCGCGTCAGGGCGCGGTGAACCTCACCACCATCAACTACACGGAGGTCGATGCCGACGTGCAGCGCATCATCGATCTGGCCACCGGAGCCTTCCGTGAGGACTTCGAGCAGCGAGCCAAGCCGTTCATCGAGGTCGTCAAGGCGGCGCAATCGAAATCGGAAGGCACCGTGACCGATGCCGGCCTGGAGTCGCAGCGCGGCGACGCCGCGCAGGTGCTGGTGGCGGTCGCGGTGAAGTCGCGGACCGCCGCCGGTGAGGAGGCGCCACGAGAGTGGCGCATGCGGATCGAGGTCCGGACGGTCGGTGACGATGCCAAAGTGTCGAACGTGGTGTTCGTGCCATGACGACGTTGAGTGAAACCCCCACGCACGATGAGGAACTGGTCGACGCCGACGACGCGAAGACGCCGGAGGACTCCGATGCAGTCGACATCGAGGAGGGCTCCGACGGCGAGACCGGCAGCACGCGGGCAAGGGCGCCGATCGCATGGTCCCGCGTTGTCGCGTACGCGGTGCTACCCGCCTTGGCGTTGCTGCTGGCGCTCGGCGCGGGCTACCTCAAGTGGGTGGTGGCCTCGTCCGATGACCTCGCGCGAGTGCGAGCGGAATCGGTGCGGGCCGCGAGCGAAGACGCCGTCGCCCTGCTTTCGTATAAGGCCGATTCGGTGGAGAAGGATCTGGCCGCCGCCCGCGAGCGGCTGACCGGCGATTTCAAGGACGCCTACACGGAACTGACCCGCCAGGTGGTCATTCCGGGCGCCAA
This sequence comes from Mycobacterium sp. E3305, assembly GCF_001666785.1. NCBI lineage: Bacteria > Bacillati > Actinomycetota > Actinomycetes > Mycobacteriales > Mycobacteriaceae > Mycobacterium > Mycobacterium sp. E3305. The sequence continues at coordinate 100,723 of NZ_LZJA01000028.1, forward strand.
GGAAAAGCACATCACCGCGGTCGCCAAAGTCAGCGCCGCGGCGCCCGTTTCGGTGACGGCGAACCACGCCGTGGTCCTGCTGTATGTGAATCAGACCGTCACCATCGGGGAGGGCGCTCCCACCGACACGCAGCCGGTCATCCGCGTGGCATTGGAGAAGGTCAACGGCCGATGGTTGGTTTCGCACTTCGACCCGGTGTGAGGGGAACGGCCATGAGATGGTTACGCGCGCTACCCGCGGCCGTGCTTCTCGCCGCGGCGGCGCTGCTGGCGCCCGCAAGCGCGCATGCCGACAACAAGCGGCTCAACAGCGCCGTCGTCTCCGCGGTCTACACCTTGCAACACCAGGCGGGCTGCACCAACGACGTCATCAGGGACAACGCGCTGACGCTGGCCGCCCAGTGGCACGCTGACGACATGATGAACAACCGAAACATCAATGACGACATCGGATCCGACGGGTCGACGCCGCAGGACCGGGCCAACGCCGCCGGGTTCCGTGGCAAAGCGTCCGAAACGATCGCGATCAACCCGGCCATCGCCATCAGCAGCCTGGAGCTGGTCAACCAGTGGTATTACAACCCCGACGACATGGCGATCATCCGCGACTGCGCCAACAGCTCCATGGGGGTGTGGTCCGTGAACAGCATGGACCGCACCGTGGTGGTCGCGATGTACGGGCAACCGGGCCCGCGCAATCGATGACAGGTCTAAAAGATTCCTGATGATCTTCGAACCGCCGGGCACGGAGTTGGTCGAGACTTCGCCACGCTTGACCATCGGCCAGCTGGCCGAATTGCGCGGCCTGGACCCGCAATTGCAACTGCTGGATGTTCGCGACTCCGACGAGACGATGCAGGGCATCATCCCCGGCGCGCGGGAGATTCCGCTGCCGAACCTGACGAACTCGCTTTCGGACTTGGATCCCACGGCGCCCGTGGTGGTCTACTGCGCCAGCGGCCGGCGCTCCATGGTGGCCGTTAGCGGGCTTCGGGCTTCGGGGTTCGACGACGTTGCGGACCTGGTCGGTGGCTTTGAAGCCTGGCAGGCTGCCGGGTTCCCGATCGCCATCGGCGATGAGATCGTTTCGGACACACCGCAGGTCGGCCCGCGGGCGGCCAAAGCGTTGGTCGACGCGGGCGCACTGCTGCTCGATGTGCGGGAGCAGGACGAATGGTGTACCGAGCACGCGCCGGCTGCGATGCTTCTCCCGGTCGGGCGCGTGCGCACTCGAGAGGATGAACTGCCTCGTGACCGCCGCATTGTCGTGGTGTGCCGCTCGGGGGGACGGTCGGCGGCGGTGACAGCGTTGTTGCGCCGCTCCGGTTTCGACGCGGTCAACCTGGCGGGTGGCATGTGCGCGTGGGCCGCCGCCGGGTTGCCGATCGTGAGTCACGGCGGCGACACCGGGCTGGTTGTCCAAAGGGAGGATCCCCTCAACTGCGAGACCTCGCTTCAGCAACTGATCGGGGGCGTCGTGACGCCCTCCGCCCACTTCTACGTTCGCAATCATTTCCCAACCCCGGTGCTCGATCCGCAGCTGTATCAACTCGCGGTCACCGGTTTGGTTGAGCGGCGCCTCTGCCTTTCCCTGGACGACCTATACCAGCTGCCGAAACAGTCGCTGGTCACCACGCTGGAATGCGCCGGCAACGGACGGCTTCACTTCGACCCGCCGGTCGACGGCGAGCAATGGGATCTCGGGGCGGCGAGCACTGCCGAATGGACCGGCGTCCGGCTGGTCGACATTTTGGACCGGGCGGGACTGTCCGCTGGCGCCCACGATGTCGTGTTCCGCGGCGCCGACTCGGGTCCGGTCGACGGCGCGAGCGGGCCGGTGCGTTTCGAGCGCGCCCTATCGGTTCGGGATGCCCGCGACGCCGGTGCGCTCGTCGCATATGCGATGAACGGCGAACCGCTCCCACTGCAGCACGGTCGTCCCGTCCGGTTGATCGTGCCGGGCTGGTATTCCGTCGCATCGGTCAAATGGCTGACCGAGATCGCCGTGGTGGACCGCCCATTCGAGGGCTTCTTTCAAACCAACCGGTATCACTACGAATGGGAGCGCGACGGCGATGTCGTGCGGGAGCAGGTTCGCCTGCAGCGGGTCCGCGCCCTGATCGCCCAGCCCCTCGACGGTGCCTCTGTAGCCGCCGGGGAAATCGTCGTGCGAGGAGTCGCCTGGTCGGGGGCGGCGATCATCGACCGCGTCGACGTCTGCGTTGGCGAGGACTCCTGGCAGCCGGCCCGTCTGATCGGCGAACCCCGCCGACACAGCTGGCAGTGGTGGGAGTTGTTCGCGCGCTGTGATCTTCGCGGGTCCACGACGGTGCGGGCACGGGCGACCGACGCGGCGGGCAACACGCAACCCGAACGACCCGAATGGAATCGGTTTGGCTACGGCGGCAACGCGATTCAGACGATCTCCATCGAGGTGCGATGAAACACGCGGGTCGAGATCAGCCCGACAGTTCCGACAAGACCTTGTTGACGTCGGAGGTCGCACCGCGGTTGTAGGGCAGTTTGGACAGCGCGGTGGCCATGGCGCAGGTGTTGGACAGCGCGGCGTAGGTCAGTCCACCCCCGATCAGGGCGGCCACCCACTTCAGCCGCGGCACCGCGACGCTGCCCAGAACGGACGTCAGGACCACCGATCCGGCGACGAGTCGGACCTGTCGCTCGAGTTCCCACCGCTGTGCGCCGCGGTTCACCTCGAAACCTTGGCCCTCCCAATCGGTGATCCCCTTTTCGAGGACCCGCCCGCTGGTCAATCCGGCGTTGCGCAACAGCGTCTGCGCCTGGGTCGAGCGTTGCCCGGAACGGCACACCAGCACGACGTCGTCTTCTTGCCCGAGCCGCCGAGCGATTTCCTCGCCGTGCTGATCCAGTACGTCGAGGGGAACGTTGAGGGACCCGGCGATGTGCGCGGTCTCGAACTCGGCGGGGGTCCGGACGTCGACGACCCATGGAGCTTTGGGTGATTCGATCAGCCTGCGCAGCTCGATCGAGGTTATCGGGTCGGTGGTCGGTGTGTTCATGATTGCTCCCGGTGCAGATTGGTGAGTTAGGGGGTTGTTATCCCGAGCTTTTCGGCGTTGTCGTACTCGTCATCGATGAGTACGACGTCCCGACCTTGACGGTCGAGCAGTGCGGCGGCGATCGATGCGCGGTAGCCGCTGGCGCAATGGATCCATAATTCGCGGTCCTCGGGAAGCTCGCCAAGTCGTTGGGGCAGTTCGTGCAACGCCACGTTGACCGCGTCGCGCACGTGGCCGCCGTCGAACTCGCCGGCTTGGCGGACATCAAGGACCAGGACACGCGCATCGTCGAGCGCCTCGACGACATCCTCGAAGCTCGCGACCCGATAGCTCCGCAGCTCAGATCCGGCAGTGAGCTCGCGGATGTCGCCGGTGGCGCTGCCGGTCAGCCGGTCGACGCCGATGCGGGCGAGCTCGCGCTGGGCCTCGGCGACCTGGTCGGCATCTTCTCCGATCAGGGTTAGTGGCGCGCCCCACGCGTAAAGCCAGCCAACGTAATTGACGAACGAGCCGGAGAACTCGAAGCCATATGTGCCGGCCAAATGTCCTGCCGCGAAAGCGGTCCGGTTGCGCAAGTCGACGACCCATTCGCCGGCGTCGATTCGCGCTCGAAGCTCCTCCGGGCGCACGGGCGCGACGGGGGAGAGGTCCGGTGCTTCTGGTCCCTTCCTGTTGATCACGCCCATGTGCGCGTAGTAGGCGGGATATGCGGAAAGCTCGGCCAGCAGTTGTTCGACGTAGTCCCGTTCGTCCTGGGTGAGTGCCGGATTGGTCTGGCGTTCGTCGCCGATCGTCGACTCGTCGCTGTCGGTGGGGGCGGCCGAACAGAAGCTGCCGAATCCGTGCGTGGGATAGACGGGTGTGCTCGCGGGCAACTGGTCCGCGAGCCGACGAACCGAGCGATACTGCAGCCGGGACAATTCGGCGGCGTGCTCTTCGCCGGCCAGGTCGGTCCTTCCGGTGCTGCCGAACAGCATCGATCCGCCGGTGAACACCCCGACCGTCTGGCCACCTCCGTCGCGGAGCACGTAGCTGACGTGGTGGTGCGTGTGCCCGGGCGTGGACAGCGCTTCGAGGTGGAGCCCGCCCGTGTCGATCCGGTCGCCGTCGCCGACGGGCCGGTGCGGGAACTCAACGTCTTCCCCGGCGGGAAGAAGGTATTCCGCGCCGGTGGCTCGGGCGAGCGCCAGGCCGCCGGTCACGTAGTCGTTGTGAATGTGAGTCTCGAGCACGTGGGTGATGCGCAGGGCTGCGGCCAACTCCAGCACACGGTCGATGTCACGCTGCGGGTCGATGACGACCGCGACCTCGCCGTCGCTCACCAGGTAACTGCGGTCGCCCAATCCCGAGGTTTCGATAACCGAGACGTCCACCATCGTTGTTCCAAGCTGTTCGATTTGCTCACGACCGACCCCTCAAAAGCTAGCGGCCAGCAAACCGGACGGCGCTGGGGTTCCGTCGCGTGCTGCGGGGGCGGTTGACAATCGTGATCCCCTGGTGTGGGCGTTGATAGCGCGCAGGCCACGCTCAAACTGCCATTGCGACCGCGTCGGGTGCGATTAGATCCCGCAAATTGGTTGGGTGCGCAGGCCGACGCCACTTTGAACCCCGGTGATTTCTTCTCCGCCCGATCGGACGAGAGCGGCGGGGGGCTAGCGACTGGACATCGAGTCGGCGTCGCCCGGGTAGACGCGTCGGCCGTCGGGCGCAAAGTCGCAAGCGCACCATTGGCCCCGGTCCTGTGGCCGCCGAAGCTGTGTGCCGCGCTTGCGCATCAGGTGCTGCTTGTACACCTTGTCGCGCTGCTGGGGCGAGAACGCGAAGTCCAAATTGATCGGTAGCCCCGCCCAGTCGACCTGGTCGCCGGGTTGGTCGTCGCCGGCCGCACGCCGCAGCCGGCACTGCAGCGGGCACACGGCCCGCACGGTGTCCTCGAGGGGCCCGTCAAAATCCAGAGCCACTACGTCCCTCCTCGGCGCGACCAATGAGTGAATGGTGCAGCGAGGTTGTTTCAGTGGCAGGTGCGTGACGTTTCCGTCGTATTACGAGTCGGGCGGAAGCACGGCGCCTAGTAGACGTCGCGGTGGTAGCGCTTGCCGGCGCTCAACGACCTGACGTACTCCTTCGCCGCGTCGGGGTCGAGGCTGCCGTGTTCGGCGGCGACCTCGCACAGCGCGCGGTCGACGTCCTTGGCCATCGGGTCCGCGGTCCCGCAGACGTAGAGTTGCGCCCCGTCCTGCAGCCAGCGCCACAGCTCCGCCCCACGGCTGCGCATCAGGTGCTGCACGTAGATCTTGTCGCGCTGGTCCCTCGAGAACGCCAGGTCCAGCTCGGTGAGCAACCCGTCGGCGTGCATCTGCTCGATCTCGTCGCGGTAGTAGTAGTCGGTGGCGGCGTGCTGCTCGCCGAAGAACAGCCAATTGGGACCGGTGTGCCCGAGCGCGCGTCGTTCCTGCAGGAACCCGCGGAACGGCGCGATGCCGGTGCCCGGACCGATCATGATCATCGGCGTATCCGGGTCGCCGGGGGGCCGGAAATTGCTCGATGGCTGCAGATAGACGGCGACGCGATCGCCGGGGGAGCGGTCGGCAAGGTAGGTCGAACAGACTCCGCGCCGCGGGACTCCCTGGAAGTTGTAGCGCACCGGCGAGACCGTCAGGTGGACCTCTTGGGGGCATTCCTTCGGGCTCGACGAGATCGAATACAGGCGCGGCTGAAGGCGTTTCAGCACCCTCAGCCACTCGTGGGCCGAGGCGGAGACCGGGTGCTGCGCCAGCAGGTCGATCGACTGGCGACCCCACGTCCAATCGGTCAGCGCGGCTTTGTTTTCCGGCTTCAGCAGCTCGGCGAGTTTCCGGTCGCCGGTGCGCTCCTGCACGAACCGCACCAGGTCCCGGCTGATGTGGGCGATCTCGATTCGCTCCGTGAGCGCCGAGCGCAACGACATCAGACCGTGCTCGCCGACCTCGACCGGGGTCTGCCCGTCCAGGCCCGTGACGGTCAGCCATTCATCGACTAGCTGGTCGCTGTTGCGCGGCCACACCCCGAGCGCATCGCCGGCCTCGTAGCTGATCGTGCCCTCGGGCACTCGAAACACCAACTGCCGCACGTCCTTTGCCGATTCCGGCCGGCCCAGCTTGATGTTCTGGGCCATGTCGGTGATCAGCGGATGCTTCTTGGTGTACCCGGCCGTTCTGGACCCGTCGGCCGGTCGGGGCGGCGCGGCGACCGTCGAGGTGGCCACGGCCGGCGCAACCCCGTCGTGGCCCACCGGTGCGGGCGTGCGGGACAGCGCATCGATGACACCGTCAAGCCACCTGGCCGCGGCGTCGTCGTAGTCGGGTTCGCAGTCGACCCGCTCGATGATGCGCGTCGCGCCGAGCTGGGCCAGCCGCTCATCGAGCTTGCGCCCATGACCGCAGAAGTCGTCGTAGTTGGAGTCGCCCAGCGCCAGCACCGCGTAGCGGGTGGCGGTGAACCGTGGTGCGGCGTCTGACGTCAACGCTCGCCAGAGCCCGGCGCCGTTGTCGGGCGGCTCTCCGTCGCCGGTGGTGCTGGTGACCAGCAGCAGCTGCCGCGTCGTCGGCAGTTCGCTCACCGGGAAGTCGTCCATGCTGTGCAGCGCGACGGGCAGCTGTTTCTCGCCCAGCCGCGCCGCGATGTCGGCGGCGAGTTCCTCCGCGTTGCCGGTCTGCGATGCCCAGAGCACGACGACGGGCGCGCGTTCTGCGGGTTTGGCTCCGGGCGGCTCGGTGGTCGGTGGCTTGACCGTGGGGGCCGGCGTTGCCCGCGTCGTGTCGTTGCGCGAGAACAGGCCCGCCAGCAGGCCATCCACCCACAGCCGGGTGCCCGAGTCGAAGGGAGCGCTCAGGGGCAGCGTTGGCACGCCGGACGCGCATCGACCGGCATCCGACCGAAGGGCGGTCAGCATTCCGGCGAGATAGGAGCGGCCGAGCTCATCGAATTCCGGCACGGGCCTTGTTGCCACACCGAGCAAGGCGGCGAGGGCATCGACCTGCGACACGCTGATTTTCGGTAGCTCCGTGGGCGCGGGTGCTGGTGCGTCGGCATCCACCGATGGCTGAGGTTCAGTGCCCCGATTCGCCACCGGGACGGCGACTTTAGCCAATGCGACGGCGCAGGCTTTGAATTCCGGCTGGTTCGAGATCGGGTCCACCGCGTCGTTGGTGACCGCGTTGATCGCGAGGTATTCGCCGAACAGGTCGTTCCAGTGGAACGGTGCGAAGCAGTTGCCGGGCCGCACCCGGTCGCTGATCGCGGCGGGCAGCACGGCGCGACCGCGGCGCGAAGCGATTTCGATCGCGTCACCCTCGGCGACGTGCAGCCGTGCCGCGTCGTCGGGGTGGATTTCGACGAAAGGCCGGGGATTGAGCTTGTTGAGCTTGGCGACCTTGCCCGTCTTGGTCAAGGTGTGCCACTGATGCGCCAAGCGACCGGTGTTCAACAGGAACGGGTAGTCGTCGTCGGGCATTTCCTCGGGCGGCAGGTGCGGGCGGGCGAAGAACGCCGCGCGGCCGTTCTCGGTGGGGAAGGCCAGCCGGGGAGTGCTGCCGTCCTCGCGGACCAGCCGGGCCTGACTGACACCGTCGTTGAGGTAGCGAATGGGGCTGCGGTCGCCGGCGCCCCCGGGTGCGCACGGCCACTGCAGTGGGCCCCGGCGCAGCCGCTCGTAGCTGACCCCCCGCAGGTCGTAACCGGTCTTCGGATTCGAGAACCGTTTGATCTCTTCGAAGACTTCCTCGGCCGAGTTGTAGCTGAAAGCGTCCGAGAATCCCATCTCGCAAGCGACCCGGGCGATGATCTGCCAGTCGGGCATCGCATCTCCCGGCGCCCTGACCGCCGGCTGGAACAGCGTCATGTTGCGCTCGGAGTTGACCATCACGCCCTCGGCTTCCGACCACAGGGCCGCCGGCAGGAGGACGTCGGCGTATTCGTTGGTTTCCGTTTCTCCGAAGGCGTCCTGCGCGATGACCAGCTCGGCGCGCTCCAGGCCGGCCAGCACGGTCCTGCGATTGGCCACGGAGGCAACGGGGTTCGTGCAGACAATCCAGCACGCCTTGATGTCGCCGCGGGCCATCCGGGAGAACATGTCGATGGTGCCGGTGCCCACGTCCGTGTGGAGCGTTCCCCGTGGGATGCCCCACTGGTCTTCGGTGAAGGCCCGGTCGACCGCGGACAGGACCGAGCGCTGTCCGGGCAATCCCGGTCCCATGTAACCCATTTCGCGGCCGCCCATCGCGTTGGGTTGCCCGGTGAGGGAGAAGGGACCGCTGCCGGGTTTGCAGATCGCACCGGTGGCCAGGTGCAGGTTGCAGATGGCGTTGGTGTTCCAGGTGCCGTGGGTGCTCTGGTTGAGGCCCATGGTCCAGCAGCTCATGAAGTTGTTGGCTTCGCCGATCATGCGGGCCGCCGCGCGAATGTCGTCCTCGGGAATCCCGGTGATGTCGCTGACCGCGTCGGGGGTGTACTGCTCCAGGAAGCTGGGCATCACCTCCCACCCCTCGGTGAACTCGGCGATGAATTCGGGATCGGTGTGCCCGTTCTCGACGATCAGGTGCAGCAACCCGTTCAGCAGTGCGAGATCGGAACCGGGGGCGATTTGGAGGAACAGGTCGGCCTTGTCCGCGGTCGCCGTACGCCGCGGATCGACCACGATCAGCCTGGCGCCTGCCTTGACGCGCTCCATCATCCGCAAGAAGAGGATGGGATGGCAGTCGGCCATGTTCGCGCCGATTACGAAGAAGACGTCGGCGTGGTCGAAGTCTTGGTACGAGCCGGGCGGCCCGTCGGCGCCCAGCGAGAGTTTGTAACCGGCACCGGCACTGGCCATGCACAGCCGCGAGTTCGACTCGATCTGGTTGGTGCCGATGAAGCCCTTGGTCAGTTTGTTCGCCAGGTACTGCGCCTCGATGGACATCTGGCCCGACACATACATGGCAAAGGAATCCGGGCCGTGCGCGTCGATGATCGCGCGTAAACGGTGCGCGGACTGGGCAATTGCCCGCTCGATGTCGACGGGCTCGAGTGGCTCGCCACGGTCGGCGCGCAGATGCGCCGATTCGATTCGTCCAGGCGCCCCGAGCAAGTCGGACGTGGTGGCGCCCTTGGTGCACAACCGGCCGAAGTTGGCCGGATGTTGTTTGTTTCCAACAGACTTCCCGATGTGGCGCCGGCCGCTCTCGGGGTCGGTTGTGACCTGCAACACCATTCCGCAGCCCACGCCGCAGTATGCGCACACGGTGTTCACGGCATCGTTGTCGGACGCCATGGACTCGGTGGCCACGCCTACCTTCCCTCCATTGAGCACAATGGGCTTACGTGAATGGTGCGACGAGGATGTTTCGGCACCGGGTATCGGGAGTTTCCCCCGTTTTACGGCTTCCTCTCACCGGCCTAAGCGCGTCCGTGAACTTTCGGGAATGCCGCATAACCCCAGGTCAAGACGGGTCATCATCGACCCGCCGACCCCGGTCAAGGCTACCCGCGGGGCCCGATGCCTGAGCTATCAGAACGGGGTCTCGGACCAAATAAACGGGACATTCACAGCCTTCGCTAAGCTCACCGAGTGCGTCAGCTGATTGTGATCCTGTTGATCCTGCTGGCCTCCGGTTGCGGCGGGCACCAAGCCAGTTCGCCGCCAACCCCATCCGAGACGTGCAAGGACTCCGACGGGCCGGCGCCCGCGACGGTGCAGCGGGCCATCGCGTCGGTGCCGATCACCATCCCCGGTAGCAGCTGGGTAGAAATCGCTCGGGGACATGCCAAGAAGTGCCGTCTGTATTGGGTGCAGATCATTCCGACCATCGCCAGCGAGTCCACCGGACAGCAGCTGCTGTTCTTCGACCACAACACGCCGCTGGGCCCGGCGACCCCGAATCCCAAGCCGTACATCACCGTCTTACCGCCGGCCGATGACACTGTTGCCGTTCAATACCAATGGTTGAAGGGCAACGATCAGCCGTGCTGTCCCACCGGCAGCGGGACGGTGAAGTTCGGGATCGGCCCGGACGGCAGGCTGAAGGCGCTCGGCCCGATCCCGAATCAATAGTGTTGTGTCACAACATGAGGGAGCGGCGACTCAGTTCGCGGCGACGTCGGCGAGGTTCTCCGGGTGCAGCATCTCGGCGTAGCGCAATTGCTCGGGGATTCCGAAACCGTCGACGAGCGTCTCCGCGTGCGGTCGCAGCGCGCGGCATCGATCGTTGATGCCCCGGGTAACTGCCTTGGCCCGCTCGGTGGACAGGTACCGATGCTCGATGTACCACGCCTTGTCGTCTTCGATGACCGAAAGCGCGTACAGATCGCAGAGGATGCCGAGCAGTTCGCGGGTTTCCTCGTGCGGGCAGGCATCGATGCCGGCGACGAACGCCTCGAGCACCACCCGGTCGATGTGTGCGGACGCCGCGTGTAAAACGTGGTCCTGCACCGCGTTGAACGCGTCGAACTCCGACATCTCCTTGGATTTTGCCTGCAGCCGACGGGCCACGGACGCCAGCAGATATTCCTCGCGGTCCTCGAACATCTTGATCTGCGTGCCGCGGTTGAAGAGGCTGCCCTCTTCCTCGCTGTCCTGCCGGGCATCCACGATCGTTTGGATAATCGTCTCTGCCGCAGTCCGTTTGACGACGCGCTCACCGACGGTGTTGGCGGCGAAGCGCACCCATTCGACGGGGCTCATGCTGCGGATGTCATCGGCGTAGGCCGTCAGCAGCTCCTTGGCCACCAACTGCGTCAGTACGTGGTTGTCGCCCTCGAACGTGGTGAAGACGTCGGTGTCGCCGCGCAGCGCGACCAACCGGTTCTCGGCCATGTAACCCGCGCCACCGCAGGCCTCGCGCGCCTCCTGAATCGCCCGCGATGCGTGCCAGGTGTTGGCCGCTTTCAGCCCGGCGGCGCGGGCCTCCAGCTCGCGCTGCTCGTCGGCATCCACCGCGTCCGCGGTCTGGATGTCGTGACACTTGCTGACCAGCTCGTTCTGGGCGAACTGCAACGCGTATGACTTCGCAATCAAGGGGAACAGCCGGCGCTGGTGCACCAGGTAGTCCATGATGAGCACTTCGGACTCGTCATCGGGCGCGCTGAACTGCTTGCGCTGCAACGCATATCGCGTGGCAATGTCCAGCGCGACGCGGGCGGCGGCGCCGGCGCTGCCGCCCACCGTGATCCGTCCGCGCACCAATGTGCCCAGCATGGTGAAGAACCGGCGGTTGGTGTTCTCGATCGGCGAGGTGTAGGTGCCGTCCGGCGCCACGTCGCCGTATTTGTTGAGCAGGTTCACCCGCGGGACCCGGACGTGGTCGAACACGATGCGACCGTTGTCCACGCCGGGGAGGCCGCCCTTGTACTCGCAGTCCGACGTCGTCACGCCGGGCAGGTCGTTGCCCTCCGCGTCGCGAATCGGCACCAGCACGCAGTGCACGCCGTGGTTGACCGGTTCGCCGTCCTCCGTCGTGATCAGCTGGGCGAATACCGCTGCCATGGTGGCCGTTTCGGCCGCCCCGCCGATGTAGTCCTTACGGGCGGTGGGCGTCGGAGAGTCGATGATGAATTCCTCCGTGGCCGGGTCGTAGGTCGCGGTGGTCTCCAACGACTGAACGTCGCTGCCGTGTCCGGTCTCGGTCATCGCAAAGCAGCCCCGCAATTCGAGGCTGATGATCTTCTTCACGTACGCCTCGTGGTGGCGCTCGGTGCCCAGATTTTCGACGGCACCGCCGAACAACCCCCACTGGACGCCGGCCTTCACCATCAGCGACAGATCCGACATGGCGAGCATCTCGATCATTGTGATCGCCGCACCGATGTCGCCGGTGCCGCCGTGCTCCTTGCGGAAGTTGTCGGCGGCGGCACCGAAGGCGGCCATGATCCTCATCTGCTCGGCCACCTTGGTGCGCGCAATCACGGTGTTCGGGGTGTAGTGCGGCCGGAAGAGGTCCTCGCTCATGGTGGACCGCAGCTGGTTCCTCGTGTCGCGCCAACGCCCGTCGAGGGCGTTGCGCAGCTGGTCGGCAATGGTGGTGGTCTTTGGCGCCATAACCCGACCGTATCCTGCGGCTCGCGCTGCGGGAATAACAACCCGACCCGTTTTCGCCGACGACACATCCGGGGCCGGGCCGTGCCCCGTTTTCACCCAGCCGACCGGATCGGCGATACCTTCTCCGGTATGGCACATCGGGTCCGCGCGGCGTGCGCGTTGCTCGCCCTGGCGCTCGCCGGCTGCGCGCCGGCGCACCCGCACGCCCCGGCGGCCCCGCCGCGGCCGATGTTGGCCTATCTCGGTCAGGCGCAGGTTCCGTTCAATGCGAGCTTCGACGGGACGGTCATCGGCGGTTTGTCGGCGCTGAGCTATGACGCGGGCCGTCAGCTCTATTACGTCATCAGCGACGACCGCTCGAAGAAGAACCCGGCCCGGTTCTACACCGTGCAGTTGTCCCTGTCGGACAGGGGAATTGACAGGGTCACCTTCACCGGCACCCGTCCGCTGCTGGACCGTACCGGTCAGCCCTTCCGGCCGCTCACCCTGGATGTCACGCCACCGGTCGTCCCGCCGGACCCCGAGGGCATCGCGTTCGACCCCGCCCGGCAGCGGCTGTACTGGTCCTCCGAGGGCGAACGGATCACCTCCGGGCCGGTGTTGCTCGACCCCTGGATCCGGACCGCCGCGCTCGACGGCGCCTACCTCGGCGAGTTCACCCTGCCGGCCAATCTGGCGATGTCCACGCAGAACGTGGGCCCTCGCCGGGATAAGGCTTTGGAGGGTCTGGCGCTGACACCCGACGGCCGGACGCTGTACGCCGCGATGGAGGACCCCGGTTACAACGACGGCCCGACCGGCGGCGACGGTCACCGTGTGCTCACCCGGATCACCAAATTCGACGTCGCCACCGGGGTACCGACCGCCCAGTACGCCTACCCGATGGAGCCGCCCGTCCCGCCCGCCGAACTCAACGGCGTCTCCGACCTGGTCGCGCTGTCGGACACGACGTTTCTGGTGATCGAACGGGCCGCCGCCACCCCGCCGACCGTGCGGATCTACCGGGCCGAGATCGGCTCCGCCACCGACGTTTTGGCGCTCCCGTCACTGGGCGCGGACGTGACCCCGATGAGCAAGACGCTGGCGGTCGACTTGTCCGCCACGCCGGGACTGTCGCCGCTGGACAATGTCGAGGGCATCACGCTGGGACCGAAGCTGCCCGACGGTCGCCAGTCGGTGGTGCTGGTCAGCGATAACAACTTCTCCCCGAGTCAGGTCACTCAGTTTCTGTTGTTCGCGATGTGAGGGTCCCGCGGCCGCAGCCGGTAGAGGGTGAAGCCGGCCGCCGCGACGCCGAGCAGGACAAGCATCGTCATGTCGAACAGCCACCAGCCGCTGTAGTGGGTCCACGTCTGGCAGTCGGCGGCCAGGGGGTCGACGCGGCGCAGGTTGGCGGTGGACGCCGATGCGGCGAAGCCCCAGCGGGCGGGGACGAACCAGGAGATCTGTTGCAGGCCCCACTTGCTCACCAGCTGAACGAGGCTCCCGTTGAAGAGCGCGGAGGCCAGGATCACCGGAAGCAGCAGCGGCAGGACTTCGCGCAACGACTTGCCCATGGTCGACAACGCCAGCCCGACCGCCGCGGACACGATGGCCGTCACCGCCACGCTCACGTACAGCTCGAGGGTGGCGTTGTGCAGCAGGGCCGCGCCACCCGCCGGTCCGCCCTTGTCGGCGATGACAATGGCGAACACGATGGCCGTCAGGATCGCCGCGGCGAGGCTGAACACCAGGATCTTGGCGGCCAAATAGGCCACGGTCGACAGCCCGAGCGCCTGCTCGCGGCGGAAGATGCGATGCTCGCGCACCACAGTGCGGATCGTCAGCGCGGTGCCGATGATCACCGCGGCGAGGTTGAGCGCGGCCAGGATCTCGATCGCTTCGTGCGGGTGGGCGTCGCCGGCATGGGGCCGGGTCAGGCCCGAATCGCCCGGGATCAGCAGCGTCAGACCCGCCAGTGCGAACGGCAGGAGCACCAGGAACCCGACGTAGAGGCGGTCGGCGAAGAGCAGCCGGACGTCACGACGGGCCAGCAGCCGGATCTGACGACCCAAGGGGGCTTCGGCGGGCGGCGGCGCCGGTGGCGCGATCTCGGGCGGCGGGGGAGCCGCCGGGGGACGGGCGCGAAATGCGCGGTGGACGCCGTCGGGGTCGGCGCTGACGCGGGCCAGCACTTGCGGCCAGTCGGCGGTGCCCAGCGCGGATTCGACGTGTGCGGGCGGCCCCAGGAACGCCGTCGTACCGGCCGAGCTCAGCGTCAGCACCTCGTCGCACAGGTCGAGGTTCGCCAACGACGTCGGCGACGACACGGCCGCCACCACCACGCAGCCAATGTCGGCCTGGCGCCGCAGCATCGCCATGACGTGACGTTGTTGCTCCGCATCCAGGCCGGCGGTCGGCTCGTCGACGACGAGCAGCGTCGGCCGGGTGAGCAGCTCGACCGCCAGCGCGGCACACCGGCGCACCTCGGGCGAAAGCTTGCCGATCCGGGTGGACCGGTGCTCCGAGAGATCCAGTTCCTCGAGGACTTGGCCGATCACGCGGTCGCGTTGCTCCGGTGAAACGTCCTGCGGCAGGCGCAGTTCGGCGGCGTACGCCAACGCCTTTTCGACGGTGAGCTGGCGGTGCAAGCGGTCCTCGGGCGAGACGATGCCGATGCGGGTGCGCATCGACGCCGGCTCCGCATGCACGTCGTGGCCGTCGACCGTGACGCGCCCGGAGCTGGGTTGCCGGGTGCCGGCGAGCAGCCCGAGCAGGGCGGAGTTGCGGTTGGCCGACGGCCCGACGACGACTGTGAACATGCCCGGACGCGCCGAGAACGAGATGCCCGACAACATGTCGCGCCCGTCTACCGTCAGCCCGAGCTGGTACGCGGTCACCCCGAGGGTGCGGGCCTCGGCTTTGAGCGGCAATCGATAAGTGGCATTTCCAGATTCCGCGGCGCCGACGGCCGCACGCGGAACGCGGAGTTTCGAGGTGATCATCCGCTCGATCAGGCCCGGTGCCTTCGCCTGCGCATCCGCCGCCAGGATCGGCTCGACTGGCGGTGGAACGGGCGGTGTCGGCTGCGGGTGGGCGGGACGTTCGGCCGCCGGCGGTTGCGGGGGCACCACGCGCATGCGCTGGGTCTCGCGCTCGGTCGGGGCCAGCGGGCTCGGCTCGCCCGGATGAGCGGGTGGCGGGGGGAAGGGAGGAGGCGCCGGGGCCTGCCGCGGCGGGTAAGCGGGCGGTCGAGGCGGGGTTTGACGAGGCGGGCCGGCCGGGTGAGCGATCTCGAAAACCAGCCGCGGACCGCGCTGCGGATCACCGACGCTGATCGCCTGGCCGTTGCGAATCGCGACGGTCGAGGCCCGTGCGCCGTCGACGAAGATGCCGTTGTGGCTCAGGTCGATCGCCACCCAGTGAGTGCCCGCGAACCGCAGCACCACCTCGGGGCGGGGCGCCGGGGGCGGCGAGGTCGGAGTTCCGAGGCGCTCGAGGGCGATGTCGCTGCCCGGGCCGTAGCCGACGATCACGTCGCGGCCGGGGGAGAAGTCGAATCGCGCCGACCCGACCCACACGGTCAACGGGGAGGCTCTGAAACCGGAAGCCTCGGGCCGCATGGCCGCCACCTTTCGTCGCACCGGTCAGATCGACCTAGTGTCTACCCGCCGGCCGTCGTCCATCCACGTGGGTCCGCCCGTCACAGCGCGTTGCGGCGCCCCGCCAGCGACGCGTTGTCGAGAAGCCGGCGCAAGACCTCGACCGCGTCGGTCAGCACCTGGCGGTCGCCCGGCTCGAGCAACGCCAGTTGCGGTTCGATCGCGGCGGCACGGTCGGCGCGAACCGCATTGAGCGTGCGCTTGCCCTGGGGGGTGATGCGGATGCGGACGGCGCGGGCATCCCCCGGGTCGACGGTTCGGGTGACCAGGCCGGCGTCCTCGAGCCGGCGCACCTGGGTCGTCATGGTCGGTTGTGAGCAGTGATCGACCGCCGCGAGGTCGCCGATCCGGGCTTCGCCGTGGGCTTCGATGGAGGCGAGCAGTCTGGCCTGCGCCGCCGGCAGCGGCATTTGGATGCGCTGGGTGGCCAGCCTGTTGAGCCGCGCCACCACGGCGAGCAGATCCGCTCCCAGCTGCTGGGCCTCGATGTTTGCGGTCTCGACAACTCTGTCCATGTGTCCATAGTTCCATAGCTTTGCTAAGCGAGGCGAAGACGCGCGGTCCGAATGGTGTCGGGAGTGTCGAGTGTGACGAACCGAGTTGGGACCACGGCCTGGCAGAATCGGTGAAGTGAAAGTCCGCCACCCCGTCCGTGCGCGCCGTCGGGGCGGACCTTTACATCCGGCGGAATTGGCCCAGGCCTCGGTCATGGGGGCGCTTTGCGCGGTGATCGCGATCATCGCCGGTGTCATCCCGTTCGCCCAAGGATTGGCGCTGCTGGGCACGGTGCCGATGGGGCTGCTGTCCTACCGTTACCGGTTCCGTGTGCTGGTGGCCGCGACGTTTGCTGCCGGAATGATCGCCTTCCTCATCTCCGGAGTGGGCGGCGCCGTGACGGTCGTCAACTGTGCCTACATCGGCGGCCTGACCGGATTCGTCAAGCGCAGGGGCAGGGGCACACCCACGGTGCTCGTCTCCTCCCTGATCGTCGGGGTCGCCGTCGCCGGGGCGACTGTCGGTGCGTTGGCCGTGCTGAACCGGTTGCGGCATCTGATCTTTGAGGTGATGTCGGCGAACGTCGACGGTGTGGTCGCGTTCCTGGACCGGGTGAATCTGCGATGGCTCGGCGCCGACGTCAAGCGGTGCTTCGACTTCGGGCTGCATTACTGGCCGTGGCTGATGCTCGGCTACGTCACTTATGGCGTCATGGTGTCGTCGTGGATCGGTTGGTGGGCGCTTTCCCGCCTGCTGGACCGGATGGGCAACGTGCCGGACGTGCACAAGCTCGACGCCCCGGACGAGCCGCCCGGCGCAGCGATCGGGCCCGTTCCGGTGCGGCTGGATAGGGTGCGGTTCCGCTACCCCAATGCCAGGCAAGATGCCTTGCGGGAGCTCAGCCTCGACCTTCAGGTCGGAGAACATGTCGCGGTCGTCGGCGCCAATGGGTCTGGCAAGACCACGTTGACGCTCATCTTGGCGGGCCGGCAACCGACGTCGGGCACGGTGCACCGCCCGGGCGCGGTGGGGCTCGGCATGTTGGGCGGTACGGCGCTGGTTCTGCAGCACCCGAAGAGCCAGGTCTTGGGAACCCGCGTGGCCGATGATGTGGTGTGGGGGCTGCCCCCGGGAACCGAGGTCGACGTCGACCATCTGCTGCAGGAAGTCGGTCTCGGGGGTTTTGCCGAGCGCGATACCGGCGGCCTGTCCGGCGGCGAACTGCAACGCCTCGCCCTGGCCGCGGCGCTGGCGCGGGAACCGGCGCTACTGATCGCTGACGAGTTCACCAGCATGGTCGACCAGAGGGGCCGAGAGGTCCTGTTGAACGTGCTGGCCGGCCTTCCCAAGCGGCATCGGACCGCCCTGGTGCACATCACGCATTTCGACAACGAGGCCGCGTCGGCGGACCGGACCATCAACCTGAGTGACTCCCCGGATAACACCGGCATGGTCGAGACGGTTCCGGCCCCGCTGCCTGCCACCGCGTTCCGGCGCGGCCCAAGCAAGCCGGTGCTGGAAATCGTTGGCGTCAGCCACGAATACAACAGCGGGACACCGTGGGCGAAGACCGCCCTGCGCGACATCAATTTCGTCGTGGAACAAGGCGACGGGATTTTGATTCACGGTGGCAACGGTTCGGGCAAGTCGACGCTGGCGTGGATCATGGCCGGACTGACCGTTCCCACGGTCGGCGCCTGCCTGCTCGACGGTGAGCCGATCCGGGATCACGTCGGCGCGGTGGCGTTGTCGTTTCAGACGTCGAGGCTGCAATTGATGCGCAGCCACGTCGGCCTGGAAGTTGCTTCGGTGGCGGGCTTTTCGCCCCACGACGAAGGCCGGGTGATCGCCGCCCTGGCGGCGGTCGGGCTGGAACCCGCGATGGCCAGGCGGCGCATCGATCAGCTCAGCGGCGGCCAGATGAGACGGGTGGTGCTGGCCGGACTCCTGGCGTGCTCGCCGCGCGTGCTGATCCTCGACGAGCCGCTGGCCGGGCTGGACGTCGGGAGCCAGCGCGGCCTGCTGCGGCTGCTGGCGGATCTTCGCCGTCACCGCGGGCTGACCGTCGTCGTCATCTCGCACGACTTCGTGGGCTTGGAAGCCGTCTGCCCGCGAACCCTGCACGTGCAGAACGGCGCCCTGCAAACGGTGTCGGCCAGCGCGACGGCCGGGGGTGTGTCGTGACCGCACCTTCGTCCCCGACGCGCGGCAAGGAGCGGCGCACCGCGCGCCCGGTGGTGCTGTTGGTTCCGGTGCCCGGCGGGTCCGCGATCCACAGCCTGTGGGCCGGCACCAAACTTCTCGTGGTGTTCGGTGTTGCGGTGTTGCTGACCTTCTACCCGGGCTGGGTGACGATCGGGTCGGTGGCCGCGTTGGTGATGACGGCGATCTGGATCGCCCACATTCCCCGCGGTGCGCTCCCGTCGGTTCCGCGCTGGCTGTGGGTCCTCATCGCGTTGGGCTTCGTGACGGCCGCGCTGGCCGGTGGTAGTCCGGTGGTGTCGATCGCGGGGGTTCACCTGGGGCTCGGCGGGGCGTTGAACTTCCTGCGGATCACCGCGTTGTCCCTCGTCCTGCTCGGTCTGGGGGCGATGGTGTCCTGGACGACCAATGTCGCCGAAATCGCCCCGGCGCTCGCGGTTTTGGGCCGCCCGCTCAAGCTGGTGCGGATCCCGGTGGACGAGTGGGCGGTGGCCCTGGCCCTGGCGCTGCGCGCCTTCCCGTTGCTGATCGAGGAATTTCAGGTGCTCTACGCCGCTCGTCGATTGCGGCCCAACCACATGGCACCGACGCGTAAGGCCCGGGTCAAGCAGACGGCCGGCAACTCGATCGACCTGGTGGCCGCCGCCATCGTGGTGACGTTGCGCCGCGCCGACGAGATGGGTGATGCGATCACCGCCCGGGGCGGCATCGGCCAACTCTCAGCCGCTCCGGCCCGGCCGAAAATGGCCGACTGGTTGACGCTCGCGGTGACCATCGCGGTGGGCGGTGCCGCGGTGGCGATCGAGACGATATTCCACCTGACTCGCTGATCGTTCGCGTAACGTGAGCGCGTGGCCGACATACGCCGGACTCGCTCGATCGCGGCCCGCATCGGCGACATCTGGGAAATCCTTGCGGACTTCGGGTCGATCAGTTCGTGGGCCGGCAACGTCGACCACTCGTGCATCCTGTTCTCCGGACCCAACGGATCCGCCGTCGGCACCGCCCGGCGCGTCCAGGTCAAGCGCGACGCGCTCGTCGAGCGCATCACCGAGTTCGACCCGCCCCGCGCCCTCGGCTACGACATCGAAGGCCTGCCCGCCCGACTCCGCAGGGTGTCCAACAGCTGGACGCTCGAATCGACCGCCGGCGACTCGGCCACCACCCTGGTCGCCCTCACCAGCACGGTCGAAATCGGGCCGCACGCAATGCAAAAGCTGGCCGAGCGCGCCCTGTGCCGCTTTCTGGCGCGACAGTCCGAACTGATGCTCGCCGGCCTCGCCGACCGATTGGAGCATGCCCGTGTCTGACCGCCCCGATGTCATCGTCATCATGACCGACGAGGAACGCGCGGTACCGCCCTACGAGGCCCCCGACGTGCTCGCGTGGCGCGATCGAACGCTGACCGGCCGCAAGTGGTTTGACGATCACGGTGTCAGTTTCACGCGGCACTACACCGGCTCACTGGCCTGCGTGCCGAGCCGACCGACCATCTTCACCGGGCAGTACCCCGACCTGCACGGCGTGACCCAGACCGACGGCATCGGAAAGACCGCCGACGACTCACGGATGCGCTGGCTGCGTGCAGGCGAGGTTCCCACGCTCGGAAATTGGTTCCGGGCGGCCGGTTACGACACCCACTACGACGGCAAGTGGCACATTTCGCACGCCGATCTCCTCGAGCCCCGGACCGGTCGGCCGTTGGCGACCAATGACGACAACGGGGTCGTCGACGCCGCCGCCGTGCGGCGCTATCTGGAGGCAGACCCGTTGGGCCCGTATGGTTTCTCCGGCTGGGTCGGGCCCGAGCCGCACGGGGCGGCGCTGGCCAACGCCGGTGTGCGGCGAGACCCGCTGATCGCGGACCGGGTCGTCGCCTGGCTGGCCGACCGCTACGCCCGCCGCCGCGCCGGCGACCCCGCCGCCTTGCGGCCGTTCCTCCTGGTGGCGAGCTTCGTCAATCCCCACGACATCGTGCTCTTCCCGACGTGGTCGCGGCGGAGCCCGGTCAGGCCGTCGCCGCTCGACCCTCCCGCGGTGCCCGCCGCGCCGACCGCGGACGAAGACCTGTCCACGAAGCCCGCCGCGCAGATCGCCTTTCGCGAGGCGTACTACTCCGGCTACGGCCCCGCGGCCGCGATCGACCGAACCTACACGCGCAACGCGCAGCGCTACCGCGACCTGTACTACCGGCTGCACGCCGAGGTGGACGGACCGATCGATCGCGTCCGGCGGGCCGTCACCGAGAGCGGTTGGGGCGAGGCCATATTGGTGCGCACCGCCGATCACGGCGACCTGCTCGGGGCCCACGGCGGTCTGCACCAGAAGTGGTTCAACCTGTACGACGAGGCCACCCGCGTCCCCTTCGTCATCGCGCGCGTCGGCGAGCGCCGCACGCGACCACGGCAAGTCACGGCGCCGACCTCGCACGTCGACCTGGTTCCCACGCTGCTGGCGGCCGCAGGCGTCGATGTCGCGGCGGTCTCGGCAACGCTGGCCGAGTCGTTCTCCGAAGTGCACCCGCTACCCGGACGGAACCTGATGCCCGTCGTGGACGGTGCGCCGGCCGACGAGACCCGCGCCGTCTACCTGATGACCCGCGACAACATGCTCGAAGGGGACAGCGGTGCTTCGGGATTGGCGCGCCGCTTGCAGCAGACGGTCAATCCGCCTGCGCCGCTGCGCATCCGGATCCCTGCACACACCGCCTCCAACTTCGAGGGGCTGGTTGTCCGCGTCGACGAGGCGACCGCCGCCGGTGCCGCAGGCCACCTGTGGAAGCTGGTGCGCACCTTCGACGATCCGAGCACCTGGACCGAACCGGGGGTGCGGCACCTGGCGGCCAATGGGCTTGGGGGAGAGGCGTACCGGACGTCTCCCCTCGACGATCAGTGGGAGCTGTACGACCTGACCTCGGACCCGGTCGAGGCGGTCAACCGCTGGGCCGACCCTGACCTGCACAGCCTGCGTCAGCACCTGCGGACGCAGCTCAAACACGCGCGGGCCGAATCGGTACCCGAGCGAAACCGGCCGTGGCCGTATGCGTCTCGCCGGCCGCCTAGATCACGTCCGTCACGGCTCAAGCGCCTCTTCCGCCGGCGGACGTAACGCCAGGGCGGAAACTCGGCCCGAATTGCGCCATGGCGTTACGCGCGCCGCGCCGCTAGGTGCGCATCCTGTCGATGAGGTTCGACAACACCACAATGCTTTCGCTGCGCTCGATGTCCGCGCTGGACCGGATGCGCTCGAGGGCGGCCTCCAAGTGCCGCATGTCGCGAGCCAGCACGTGCAGGATCGCGTCCGACGTGCCGGTCACCGTCGCCGCGCTGGCTACCTCGGGGATGTCGACCCAGGCGGCGCGCAGCCGGTCGGGCGCGATCGTGCCGTGGCAGAAGACCTGCACGTAGGCCTCGGTGTTCCAGCCGAGTGCGTTGCGGTCGACGACCGTGGTGAAGCCCTTGATGACGCCGGTGTCCAGCATCCGGTCGACGCGGCGCTTGACCGCGGGCGCAGACAAATTCACCTTCTCGCCGATTTCGGCGAACGTGGCCCGCGCATGCTCGGTCAGTTCGGTCAGGATGCGGGAGTCGGTCTCGTCGAGGCGCTCCATCGCCCTCCGTTTCGGTCGCGCGCAACAAATCGATGCCAGTGGCATTCTAGCGCAATAAACCAAGCATAGACACGCAACAGCTAGCGTTTGATTGTGTACCGAGGCGCCAATACCGTTGATTTATGACGGAACAGTACGTCGCGGCGCCCGCGCCCTCCCCGGCGCGACCGGGGCACATTCGAACGCCAACCGCCCGCCGCTACGCGATGACGCCGCCGACCTTCTTCGCGGTCGAGTACGCGATCAACCCGTGGATGGACACCTCGACGCCGGTCGACGTCGGGCTCGCGCACGCGCAATGGGAGGCGTTGCGCGCGACCTACCGCCGGCTGGGCCACCGGGTGGACGTGATCGAGCCCGCGGCCGGACTGCCGGACATGGTGTACGCCGCCAACGGCGGATTCATCGCCGGCGACGTCGCGATCGTCGCGAAGTTTCGATTCGCGGAGCGCGCCGGTGAATCGCGCGCCTATGCCGACTGGATGTCATCCATCGGGTACCGGCCGGTGTCCACCCGTCATGTCAACGAGGGACAGGGCGACCTGCTGATGGTCGGGCAAACGGTATTGGCGGGCTACGGCTTTCGCACCGACCGGCGCGCGCACCCGGAAATCTCCGCGGCGCTTCGCCTGCCCGTCGTTTCACTCGAATTGGTGGATCCGCGTTTCTACCATCTCGACACCGCGCTGGCCGTGCTCGACGACCACACGATCGCGTTCTACCCGCCGGCGTTCAGCGCCGCCGCCCAGGATCAACTGCAGGCGTTGTTCCCCGACGCGATCGTGGTGGGAAGCGCCGACGCGTTCGTCCTCGGCCTCAACGTCGTGTCTGACGGACGGCGCGTCGTCTTGCCCGCGGCCGCAACCGGATTCGCCGCGCAACTACGTGCCGCGGGCTTCGAGCCCGTCGGCGTCGACCTCTCTGAGCTCCTCAAGGGAGGCGGTTCGGTCAAGTGCTGCACATTGGAGGTCTTTCCATGACGATCCTCGCCCCGACTCCGACCGAAACCGATGCCGCCATCGAGCTGGTCGAACGCCATGCGGCGCACAACTATTCGCCGCTGCCGGTGGTGGCCGCCAGCGCGGAGGGCGCATGGATCACCGACGTGGAGGGTCGGCGTTACCTGGACTGTCTGGCCGCCTACTCGGCGGTGAACTTCGGCCATCGCAACCCGGAGATCACGGCAGCGGCCCACGCCCAGCTCGACACCGTCACGCTGGTGAGCCGCGCTTTCCATTCCGACACCCTTGGCCCGTTCTGCGCCGCTTTGGCCCGGCTGTGCGGCAAGGACCTGGTGCTGCCGATGAACTCGGGCGCCGAAGCCGTGGAGAGCGGTCTCAAGATCGCCCGCAAGTGGGGCGCCGACGTCAAGGGCGTCCCCGACGGTCGCGCAAACATCATCGTGGCCGACAACAACTTTCACGGTCGCACGATCAGCATCGTCAGCTTCTCCTCGGATCCCACGGCGCGGGACGGTTTCGGGCCGTTCACGCCGGGGTTCCGCTCGGTGCCCTTCGGCGACGCAGACGCGCTGGCGTGTGCGATCGACGACGACACGGTCGCCGTGCTGCTGGAACCGATTCAGGGCGAGGCGGGCATCGTCGTTCCGCCCGACGACTACCTGCCCGCCGTTCGCGCCGTGTGCAGCGAGCGCAACGTGTTGATGATCGCCGACGAGATCCAGTCCGGCCTGGCGCGTACAGGCCACACATTCGCCTGCGACCACTGGGGCGTGGTGCCGGACGTCTACCTGCTCGGTAAGGCGCTGGGCGGCGGCGTGGTCCCCCTGTCGGCGGTGGTCGCCGACCGCGAGATCCTGGGCGTGCTGCATCCCGGTGAACACGGCTCCACCTTCGGCGGTAACCCGTTTGCCGCCGCCATCGGCACCACCGTGGTGTCCATCCTGCGGCGCGGAGAATTCCAGGCCCGTTCGGCGGTTTTGGGGGCACACCTGCACGCGCGTCTGCGCGCACTGCTGGGTCACGGCGTGCTGGAGGTGCGCGGGCTGGGGTTGTGGGCCGGGGTCGACGTCGACCCGCGGCTCGGGACGGGCAAGCAGATCAGCCTTCGACTGGCCGACCGGGGCGTGTTGGTGAAGGACACGCACGGCTCGACGTTGCGGTTCGCGCCACCTTTGGTGATCGGCGAGCAGGAGATCGACTGGGCGATCGAGCAGTTCGCTTCTGTGCTGCGGGAGGCTGGCCCATAATCAGCTGATCGAGCAAGGAGGGGTAATTGCAACCCACGTCGATCAGTCTGAAGGAGCAGATGCTGCGGCGCCGACCGGTTGTCGGCACGCCCGTCGCGTACGGGGCCGCGGACCACCTCAAGCGGAGCATCGGCACTTTCCAGCTGACCATGTTCGGGGTCGGCTCGACGGTCGGGACGGGCATCTTCTTCGTCATGTCCCAGGCCGTGCCCGAAGCCGGCCCCGCAGTGATCCTCTCCTTCCTCATCGCCGGGGTCGCGGCCGGACTCGCGGCGATCTGCTACGCCGAATTGGCTTCGGCCGTGCCGGTTTCCGGGTCGTCGTACTCGTACGCGTACACCACCCTGGGCGAGGTGGTGGCGATGGGGGTGGCGGCCTGTCTGCTGCTCGAATACGGAGTCTCGACCGCCGCCGTCGCGGTCAACTGGAGCGGCTACCTCAACAAGCTGCTCGGCAACGTCTTCGGCTTCCAGTTGCCGCACGCGCTGTCGGCCGCGCCGTGGGATGCCAGGCCGGGCTACGTGAACGTGCCCGCGATCATCTTGATCGCGATGTGCGCGTTGCTGCTCATCCGAGGCGCCAGCGAATCGGCCAGGGTCAACACGATCATGGTGCTCGTCAAGCTGGGCGTGCTGATCATCTTCGTGATCGTGGCGTTCACGGCGTTCGACGCGCACCATTTCCACGACTTCGCGCCCTTCGGCGTTGCGGGAATCGGCTCGGCCGCCGGCACCATCTTTTTCTCCTATATCGGGCTTGACGCCGTGTCCACCGCGGGTGACGAGGTGAAGGACCCGCAAAAGACCATGCCGCGCGCGCTGATTGCGGCTCTGGTGACCGTGACGAGCGTGTACGTGTTGGTCGCGGTGGCCGCGCTGGGGACCCAGCGCTGGCAGGACTTCGCCGGGCAGCAGGAGGCCGGGCTGGCCACCATCCTCGACAACGTCACGGGCGGCAGCTGGGCCGGCACCATCCTGGCTGCGGGCGCGGTGATTTCGATCTTCTCCGTCACCCTGGTCACCATGTACGGGCAGACGCGGATCCTGTTCGCGATGGGCCGCGACGGCCTGCTGCCCACCCGATTCGCGCGGGTGAACACGCGCACGATGACGCCGGTGGGCAACACGGTGATCGTCGGCGTCGCGGCCTCCGCCCTGGCCGCCTTCATACCGCTGGACAAGCTCGCGGACATGGTGTCCATCGGGACGCTCACCGCGTTCGTCGTCGTCTCCGCCGGAGTGATCATCTTGCGCGTGCGCGAGCCCGACCTGCCGCGCGGCTTCAAGGTGCCCGGTTATCCTGTCACGCCCGTCCTTTCGGTGTTGGCGTGCGGATACATCCTCGCGAGCCTGCATTGGTACACCTGGATTGCCTTCGGTGGCTGGATCGCGCTCGCGTTAGTCTTCTACTTCGTGTGGGGCCGCCATCACAGCGCGCTCAACGCCGAAACGCTCGAGCGGGACGCGCTGTGACCGTCGTCGTGGGCTACCGGGCCGGCAAGGTCGGGCTCTCCGGGCTGCATCTGGGCGTGCGCATCGCGCGGACCCGCGGCACCTCGCTCACCGTGGCGACCATCGTGCCCAAGCCGTGGCTGACACCCTCGCGCGCCCGCGTCGACGCCGAGTACGAACTATGGGCCGACACCATGGCCGCGGAGTCGGCGAAGGAGGCCGCCCGGTTCATGGAAACGGTGGGCGACGGGATAGACGTCACGTACCTGCACCGCGCGCACGGATCGGTATCCGGGGGACTCCTCGAAATAGTCCACGAGGTGGACGCCGACGTGCTCGTGCTGGGGTCGTTGCCCAGCGGCGGGCGTGGGCAAGTGCTGATCGGCTCGACCGCCGACTGGCTGCTGCACGCCTCGCCCGTGCCGGTGGCGATCAGCCCGCGCAATTACCGCTCGCACCAAGGCACGTTGACCCGGCTCAGCTGTGCCTATTCGGCCACCCCCGACTCGGTCGACGTGGTGAAGCGCTGCTATGACTTCGGACAGCGATTCGGCGTGCCGGTGCGAGTGATCACCTTCGCCGTTCGCGGCAAGACGATGTATCCCCCGGAGGTCGGGCTCGAGGTCGAGGATCAGGTGCTGGCGGCCTGGGCCGCCCAGGTGCGCGACATCCTCGAGGAACTCAAGACCGACCAGATCGTGAGCGAAGACGTTGCGCTGCAGGTGGTTACCGGACGCAGCTGGAAAGAGGCACTGGCGAAGGCGGATTGGCAGGAGGGCGAGATACTCGCGCTGGGCACCCGGCCGCGCGGTGACATCCGGCGGGTCTTCCTCGGTTCGCGCAGCGCCAAGATCATCCGGGAGAGCCCAGTGCCGGTGCTGGTGCTGCCCGGCTAGCGCTGCGCCGCGGCGTTGGCGGCCGCTTGGGCCTTGCCCAGGGTGGTCGCGACATCGCCCCGGCCCAGGAACATTTCATCGAAGTACGGCCGCAGGGCGTCGTTGCCGGCCGCGAAGCCCGCACCGCCGGGTGCCGCGATGCGCGGCCCGTTGAGCACGGCGAAGAAGGGCGTGACGTCGACGCCCCGGGCGGCCCAGTAGTCGAAGTAAACCGGTTGGGCCAACAGGACCGCCGGGATGGCCGCGCCCTCGCGCCCGAGGAACTCGTTGCCCTCCTTGCTGCCCATCCAGGTCAGGACCTGACGCACCGCTTCGGGATGTTTCGTCGCGGCATTGCCCGCCGCCGCAATGCCATTGGTGACGCTCACCCGGCCCACCGGGCCGGCCGGCATCATCGTCACGCCCCAGCGGAAGCGGGCATCGCGGGCCACCGGCGCCAGGTTGTAGGTGCCGGATTGGAAGAGCGCCATCCTGCCGGCTAGGAACTGGTTGCGGGAGAAGTCCCCGTTGTCGTTGGTGTCCGAGGCGGGCGGCGCGACGTGGTCGTCGTTGATCAGGCCAACCAGGTAACGGAAGGCCCGCACCGCACCCGGATTGTCGAACGCGAACTGGTCGCCGCGCTGGAAAACGCCGCCGGCCGAACCGATGTAGTTGAGGTAGATGCCCTGCGGGTCGTTGGCGGCGTTGTAGCCCCACTGCCGAACCCGTCGGGCGTCGAAACCGGCTGTGTTTCCGGCGTGTCCGTCCGCGTCCACCGTGAGCCGGGCCAGCATGGGCCGCAACGTGTCACCGCCGTCAGCGCTCCACCGCAAACCGCTCAGCTGGGCCGGTTCGACACCGGCCGCGGCGAGCAGGTCCGCGTTGTAGTACAGCGCGATCCCCGCATCGGTCAGCTGCGGCACACCCCACAGCACGCCGCCGCGGGTGAATTGGTCGACGACCGCCGAATCCCACGCCGAGGCGGACCCTGGCTTGAGGGCGGCGCCGATGTTTATCAGCCGGCCGCTGTCGGCGTAGGCGGCCAGGTAAGCGTTGGAGAGCCAGAAGATGTCGTCGGCGCTACCGCCGGCGACATCGGTGCGCAGCGTGTCGAAGTACGTCGAATACGACACCACGCTGGTGTGCACCACGATGTCGGGATGCGCGCGGTTGAACGCCGCGAAGGACTGCCGGTAGGCCGCGGCGATCTGGTCGGCCCAGACCCGCACCGTCACGACGACCTTGCCGCCCGGGGGCTGACCGGAGTAGTCGAGCAACACCGCGGTCGCGCCCAACAGAACAGCCACCAGGGCGAGCGCCCCGGCCATCAGCGTCGACACGCGAGGCCGGCTCATGATGTGCGCCCAGATTGCCGTGGTGGTCGTAAGGCGCCGAAAATCACAGCCCTGACCGCAATCTCGATGCGCGGCCTGGTCATTTGAGCCCCGAGACGACGATCGAAGCGACGATGTGACGCTGGAAGACCACGAACAGCGCGATCAACGGGACGATGGCGACCGTCGTCGCCGCCATCACCAACGTCCACTGGGCGTTGAACCGCGATTGCAAGTCGGCCGTCGCCACCGTGAGCACCCGCCACTTGTGCCCGCTGGTGATCACCAACGGCCACATGAAGTTATTCCACTGCGAAACCACCGTGATCAACGTCAGAGCAGCCAGGACCGGCCGGCTGGACGGGATGACCACGTGCACGATGACGTCCAACGTGTTGGCGCCGTCCAGGTGGGCGGCGTTGACCAAGTCGTTCGGGATGATGCGAAAGTGCTCGCGTAGCAGGAAGATCGCGTACGGCGAGCCGAACATGAAGGGCAGCACCAACGCCCAGAACGTGTTCCGCAGGCCGAGTTGGGCCATCATCAGATACAGCGGCACCACCGTCACCGTCCCCGGCACCATCAACGTCGCGATGTACACCCAGAACAGCGCGTCGCGCCCGGGAAAGTCCAACCGCGCGAACGCGTATCCCGCCAGCACCGAAAAGGTCATCTGGCCCAGCAGGATCACGGCGGTCATCAACGCGGTCACGGCGGCCGCCCGGCCGAATCCGGCTCCGCCCAGGTCGGCGTAGTTGGCGAGCGTGAACGGCCGCGGCAGCTGCAGGGGCGTGCCCGTGGCGAACTGGTGCGCCGAGGTGAACGAGGTGAGCAGGCCAAGAGCGAACGGCGCCAAGGTGATCAGCGCACCGAGGATGAGCCCGGCGTAGATGACGAGCCGCCTAGGTGAGGTCATAGCTGATCCGCCGCCGGAAATACAGGTGTTGCACCATGGTGACGCCGATCAGGATGACGAACAACACCACCGCCATCACCGACGCGCGCCCGATGGCCGCGGAGCCGAACGCCTCGGCGTAGATGCGGTGGGCCACCAGGTCGGTGCTGCCGCCGGGCCCGCCGCCGGTCAGCGCGTAGACCATGTCGAAAACCTGTGCGGTGCTGACGATCCCCGTTACGAGGACGAAGAACGTGGTCGGCCGCAGCATGGGCAGGGTGATGCGCCAGAACCGTTGCCAGGCGGTCGCGCCGTCGGTGCGCGCGGCCGCGTGGATGTCGTCGGGGATGGCCAGCAAGCCCGCCAGGAACGACAGCGAGACGTATCCGACGTTCGTCCATACGACGACGGCCGAGACGAGCGGCAGCGCGAAGCTGGGGTCCGACAGCCACTCGATGCTGTGGCCCAGCAGGGTGCTGACGGCGCCGTCGGTGGGAGCAAGAATCCAGCGCCACAGCACCGCGATCGCCAGCGGGGCGCAGATCCAGGGCAACACGTAGAGGGTGCGGAACAGGCCGGTGCCGGGAAGCTGGCGGGCCAACATCGACGCGGCCAGCAGACCCAGCACCGTCTGCGCCGGAACCACGATCGCCACGAAGAGGGCGGTGACGATCAGCGAGTTGGCGAAGGTGCGATCGGTCAGCACCGACCGCCAGTTCGACAGGCCTACATAGTGCAGCGGCCCGAGCAGGTCCCATCGGTACAGGCTCAACCAGATCACCACGAGGATGGGCAGCAGCAAGAAGGCGAGCACACCGAACAGGCTGGGCGCCAGCAGGGCATAGCCCAGCGCGGTGGAGCGAGGCTGTGTCCTCCGGACGCCGCTGGCCATGGAGGTAATTAAAGCGGGCGGCGCCCGGGTTTGGGGTGAACGGCCGTTACGGTGGAACGGTGACACCGAACCGGGGGATCGATGCCGACTTCCTCAACCTGCCCCGCCATGAGCTGGCCGATGCCGCGCTGTCATCGGCCACCGCGGCCGGTGCCAGCTACGCCGACCTGCGGGTTCACCGCATCGTGTCCGAGATCATCCAGCTGCGCGATGGTGAGCTGGAGACGGCGGTCGTCAACCGCGAGCTCGGGTTGGCCGTGCGGGTGATCGTCGACGGCACGTGGGGATTCGCCTCGCACGCGGAGCTGGCGCCGTCGGTCGCGGCCGAGACCGCGCGGCACGCCGTGCAGGTGGCCACCACCCTGGCGACGCTGAACCGCGAGCGCGTCGAGCTGGCGCCTGAACCGGTGTACGCCGACGCCACCTGGGTCTCGAATTACCGGACCGACCCGTTCAGCATCCCGGTGGCCGACAAGATCGACGTGTTGGAGGACTACTCCGGTCGGCTGCTCAGTGCCGATGGTGTCGACCACGTGTCGGCCATCCTCACGGCCGTCAAGGAACAGTCGTTTTACGCCGACACGTTCGGGTCGTCGATCACCCAGCAGCGGGTGCGGGTGCAGCCCTCGCTGGAGGCGGTGACCGTCGACGCGGCGGCCGGCAGCTTCGACTCGATGCGCACGCTGGCGCCGCCGACCGGGCGCGGCTGGGAAGTGCTGGCCGGCGACGAGGTGTGGAACTGGACGGACGAGCTGGCGCAATTGCCGTCGCTGCTCGCCGAGAAGGTCAAGGCGCCCAGCGTGATCGCGGGGCGCACGGACCTGGTGATCGACCCGTCCAACCTATGGCTGACGATCCACGAATCCATCGGGCACGCAACCGAATACGACCGGGCCATCGGCTACGAGGCCGCCTACGCCGGAACGTCGTTCGCCACGCCCGACAAACTCGGCACCATGCGGTACGGCTCACCGGTGATGAACGTGACCGCCGACCGCACCGTCGACCACGGCCTGGCGACCATCGGTTACGACGACGAAGGCGTGGCGGCGCAGAGCTGGGATCTGGTGCGTGACGGCATCTTTGTCGGCTATCAGCTCGATCGGGTGTTCGCTCCGAGACTTGGACAACCGCGGTCCAACGGCTGCTCGTATGCCGATTCGCCGCATCATGTGCCGATCCAACGGATGGCCAACGTGTCGCTGCAGCCGGCGCGCGAGGACGTCAGCACCGCCGACCTCATCAGCCGTGTGCAGGACGGCATCTACATCATCGGCGACAAGTCGTGGTCAATCGACATGCAGCGCTACAACTTTCAGTTCACCGGCCAGCGGTTCTTCCGCATCCGCGACGGCCGCCTGGACGGCCAGCTGCGCGACGTGGCCTATCAGGCCACCACCACCGATTTCTGGAACTCGATGGAAGCCGTGGGCGGCCCGTCGACGTGGCGGCTCGGCGGCGCATTCAACTGTGGGAAGGCCCAGCCCGGTCAGGTCGCCCCGGTCAGCCACGGCTGTCCGTCGGCGCTGTTCCGCGGCGTCAACGTGCTCAACACCCGGACCGAGGGCGGCCGATGATCCGCGCCGGCGACGATGCAGAACGAAGCGATGCTGAGGAGCGGCGCCGATGATCAGCGCGCAGCATGTCGTCAACCTCGTCCTCGAGGAGGCCGCCAAGCTCGGCGGCGCGAGCGAGACCATGGTGCTCGTCACCGACAAGGTGGAGGCCACGTTGCGATGGGCCGGCAACTCGATGACCACCAACGGGGTTGCGGTCAACCGCAGCATCACGGTGATCTCGATTGTCCGCCAAGGATCCGGCGCGCGCATCGGCACGATGGTGTCGGCCGAGGTCGATCCCCGGGTGATCCCCGAGCTGGTGGCGGCGTCGCAGGAGGCGGCCCGCTCGGCGCCCGAAGCCGGCGATGCCGCGCCGCTGCTGGCCGACACCGGGGTGCCCGCCGATTGGAACGCGCCGGTGCCCGGCACCGGGCCCCTGGTGTTCGCCGATGTCGCCGACTCGTTGAGTCGCGGATTCGAAGGCGCCGACCGGCTGTACGGCTTTGCGCACCACAGCGTTTCGACGACGTTCCTCGCGTCGTCGACGGGGGTGCGCCGACGCTACACCCAGCCCGCCGGGGCGGTGGAGATCAACGGCAAACGCGGCGAGGCAAGCGCCTGGGCGGGTATCGGCACGCCCGACTTCGTCGACGTGCCAATGGATTCGCTGCTCGAGGAGCTGTCGATGCGCCTCGGTTGGGCCGAGCGCACCGTGGAGCTGCCCGCGGGCCGGTACGAGACGATCATGCCGCCGTCCACGGTCGCCGACATGATGCTTTACCTGGCGTGGTCGATGGCCGGCCGCGGTGCGCGAGAGGGCCGCACCGCCTTTTCGGCGCCCGGCGGCGGGACGCGGGTGGGGGAGCGGCTCACCGAGTTACCGCTGACGCTGTTCTCCGATCCGATGGCGCCGGGTCTGGCGTGCACACCGTTCGTCGCGGTGAGCAGCTCGTCGGAGACGATGTCGGTGTTCGACAACGGCATGGAGATCGGCCAGGTGGATTGGATCCGCGACGGCGTGATCAACGCGCTGGCCTACCCGCGCGCGACGGCCGCCAAATTCGACGCCGAGGTCGCGGTCGCCGCCGACAATCTGGTGATGACGGGCGGGTCGGCCGAGTTGGCCGACATGATCGCGGCCACGGAACGCGGACTGCTGCTGACCACGCTGTGGTACATCCGCGAGGTCGACCCCACCACGCTGTTGCTCACCGGGCTGACCCGTGACGGTGTCTACCTGATCGAGGACGGCGAGGTGAACGCCGCGGTCAACAACTTCCGCTTCAACGAGAGTCCCCTGGACCTGCTGCGGCGGGCCACCGAGGCCGGGACGAGTGAGAAGACCCTGCCCCGGGAGTGGGCGGACTGGGCCACCCGGGCGGCCATGCCGTCGCTGCGGATCCCGGACTTCCATATGTCGTCGGTGAGCCAGGCCCAGTAGGCGATTGCCGCTCGGCCGGCGGCGTTCTAGCGTGTGACGAATGGCGGCTCCGGTTTCGGTCCAAACAGATCATTTGGCGCGGTTGGTGGCCCTGTCTCCGGGCGCCCCGGCGGAGGCGCGCATCGCGGCGCTGATTCGGCGGGTCTGTGCCCAGACGTTGTCACTGCCGCCGCTGCCGGCGCCCGTCGAGGCGGGCGGGCCGGAATCGGACACCGAGGTCGTCGTGGCCGAGTTCGCCGAGCAGTTCAGCGCCGACGTGTCCGCGATCACCGGCGAGCAGCGGTCCCGGCTGGTGAAGCAGTTGGGCGACGGCGCCTTCGGCGTGGTGGTCTCGATGTATATCGCCGACTTCGTCCCGCGGGTGCGGGCGGGGCTGGAGGCTCTCGGCGTCGGCTCGGAGTACTTGGGCTGGGTGAACGGCAGCGTCGCGTGGGATCACACCACGAATCCGGCGAATCTGGTGTTCAACGATTTCTTGCCCGCGGTGGCCCGGATGCGCGCGCTCGACCCGGTCACCTCAGAGATGGTCCGGCTGCGCGGGGCGGCTCAGCACAACTGTCGGTTGTGCAAGTCGCTGCGTGAGGGCACGGCGCTGGACGCCGGCGGTTCGGAGACGCTCTACGACGAGATCGGTCGCTTCGAAGCCTCGCGGTTGCTCGACGACCGCGTCAAAGCAGCGCTGCGCTACACCGATGCGTTAATTTGGACCCCTGCGCACCTCGCCGTCGACGATGCCGCCGAGGTGCGCTCCCGGTTCTCGGATGCCGAGGCCGTCGAGCTCACCTTTGACATCATGCGGAATGCAAGCAATAAGGTCGCCGTCGCTTTGGGCGCCGATGCGCCCCGCGTCGAGCAGGGTACCGAGCGTTATCTGCTCGGTACCGACGGGCAGACCGTATTCAGCTGACTCCCGCCCGGGCTGCCACGGTCGACCGCCGCCCAGCCGCCAGCTGCGTAATCGCAGCTCAAAAAGCTTTTGGTTTGCGCATGCCGCCTCGGCTGGCGTGGATCGGACGACCGACGCAGGCCCGGTGCGAAGTAGCGAATGTTAACCATCCGTACACGGCCGCGCAAACAAAAGTTCTCCACTCGGGCCGCTGCTACTGGCTAAATTTATGTCCCGACACCAAAACTCATATGTGAACTCATATGTGCTGGTGATCTCAGATGGCAGCGCCGCCTGAGTTGACGACTATCGACCGCGTGACTGCAAGCCGTGGCCCGTTATCTCGGTTAGCAGTCACCACACGAAGGCTTGGTTGCGTCGGAGGGCGAGATCGCTCCCACGCAGAGGGAGGTCCGGAATGACAACCACCCGTTCGCGGTCGCGCATGCGAGCGTCATCGGTCTGGGCTGCCGGCGTCACGCTGGGGGCCTCGATGCTCGGCGGCGCGGTGCTGTCGGCACCGCAAGCGTCGGCGTCCTGCAATCTGAGTCCGAAAGACGACCAGTACATCCAGCTGCTCGCTCAGAACAAGATGGTGCACAACGCCGATTTCAGTGACTGCACCGAGGCCGCCGAAGGGCGGTGGTTCGCCGACCAGGTGCGCAACCACCCCAATCCCTTTGGGGAGGCGCAAGAGTTGGTCAACATGATCACGAACACGACCTCGATGAACCAAGCGCAGGCCGAGTGGGAGGTCGAGTCGGCCATCTACGTTTATGCACCCGACATGATCCCCAAGATCAAGGATCAGGCCGCGCACGCGGACTGGCCCAAAGAGTAGCGACTCGGGCTTCACCAGCTAACTCAATTTAGATTACCGATACCGCCCGTATCGGTGAGTTACGCACTGCATGTGATTGCTGATCGGCGGTAGTCATCGATCGCACGAGCGTTCTCCGCCGCGCAAAAAACCTTCAGCTCACCGAGGTTTTGGCTAACTGCTGTTCATTGATTGTTCGACGAACGCGTCGTTTGCCGCGTTTGGCGACGGTGGTACCCGACGTTTAGCGCGAAAGGACAGTTAGCAAATTCTACGAAGAGGGGGTCCGGAGAAGTGAGGATGACACGATCGCGCGAGCAGGTGTTGGCGGCGGGGGCCGCCGGGGTTGCGCTGGGAGCAGCGATGTTCGGTGGTGCTGTGCTAGGAGCGCCGCACGCGTCGGCGTCGTGCAACATGTCCCCGGCCGACGACCAGTACATCAAGCTGCTGGCGCAGAACAAGATGGTGCACAACGCCGACTTCAACGATTGCAGCGAGGCGGCAGAGGGACGTTGGTTCGCGAGCCAGGTACGGGCCAACCCCAACCAGTTCGGCGAGGCCCAGGAGCTGGTCAACATGATCACCAGGACCACGCCGATGAGCCAGAAGCAGGCCGAGTGGGAGGTCGAGTCCGCTATCTACGTCTACGCGCCGGACTTGATCCCGAGGCTCAAGGATCAGGCCGCGCGGCAAGCGCCCGGCCAGCCGGCGCCGATGTGATGCCCCGTCGAGCCCGCCGCCTTTTTCGAGGGCGGCGGGCTTCGAGCATGCCCGGCGGACGACGACCCCGAGTTGGGCTACGGTTTCCTACGGAACATCGCTAGGGGCGGTAGCTCAGTTGGTTAGAGCCGCGGACTCATAATCCGTTGGTCGCGGGTTCGAGCCCCGCCCGCCCTACTTCAGAGGTGTATGACCTCGGCTGATGTGTGACATTTCGTCTTCGGCTGATGGGTGACAGTGTTTCGGCTGATGCGTGACACCTACTTCGGTTGATCCGTGACACTCCCTGGATGAGGGAGTTGAGCGTGGCCGAGCAGAGGTATCAGGCCGTGCTGGCAGTGATCACGCGACGGGCTGTCGGTAGCAAGCTATTGCCTAGTCGTAATTCGCTACAACATATCCTTCATTCGGTGGCGGGGTCGGATGACGGCGACCGGCTATAGATCATGCAACGAAGGAGTTCCGGGTGTTCAGTGGACCGGCGGAAGACCTTCTCAAGATCCGGGAGCGGATCGACAGTTATTGCGATGCTGTCAGTCGGAGCGCACTCGACGATTACCTGGCGTGCTGGACCGAGGACGGCGCCCGGCTCGGGGAAGGCGGTGAATGTCGTGGCATAGCGGAGTTGCGCGCCCATTGGGACGGCATCTGGCAGGCCCTGTCGAAGATGGCGTTCATGGCGCAGGTCGGCGCGATCGAGGTCACCGGTGATGACGCACGTGCCCGGTCGTACTGCCTGGAGATCATGCAGTTTAGAGGCGGGGGCACGCGCCGCTTGATCGGAACGTACGACGACAAACTGCGGCGCGTCGACGGCCAATGGCTCTTCCGTGAACGCAACTACCGCGTCTTTCTCGTCGAGGATCCGACTGACCCGAAGGGTGAAGCGTGACCGATGTCGACACCATCGACCACTTCACCGACGTCCACCGGCGGCGGAATGTGCACCTCGGCGAAAGATTAAAAGGAGCGTCACGGTGAGCGGTCTGCGCATCGGCGTTATGCACAATACGATCAACTCACGGTTCGGGCCGAAGCCGCTGATTCAGGCCGATTACATGACGGGCTTGGCTGCGGGCTCCGACTCGTTTTGGGTGGCAGACCATCTCAATTCGGTCCTGCCGCCGTCAATGTGGAAAGCGGAGTACGTTGGCGCAGCCAAGATCATCCCCAAGATGGATGCGCATGTCGAGCCGTGGACGATGCTGGGCTATCTAGCCGGGCACAACAAGATCGGTCGGATGACGCTGGGTGTGGCGGTGACGGACACGGGCCGGCGAAACCCCGCCGTCACTGCGCAGGCCGTGGTGACCTTGCAGCACTTGACGCGCGGGCGCGCCATTCTTGGCATTGGGACTGGCGAACGGGAGGGTAACGAACCCTACGGAGTGGAGTGGTCGAAACCGGTCAGCCGCTTCGAAGAGGCGATGGCCACTATCCGCGCGCTGTGGGACTCGAATGGTGAACTCGTCAGCCGGGATTCGCCGTTCTTCCCGTTGCACAACGCAACGTTCGCCTTGACTCCCTTCAGGGGCAAGTGGCCTGAAATTTGGATCGCGGCCCACGGTCCACGAATGATCCGTGCCGCGGGCAAGTACGGGGACGGCTGGTTTCCCGGGACCACCCGGGCCGACGAGTACGCCAAGCAACTCAACGACTTGCGAGCGGCCGCGTCGGACGCCGGGCGCGACCCCATGTCGATCACCCCGGCCGGTATCCGGTTCATTCTCACCGGACGCGCACAGGACGAGATTGACGAGATTTTGGACTCCAACTTGGTGAAGCTGTTCGTCCTCAACTCATCGGCCGAGGATTGGGAAAGGCATGGCGCTAAACATCCGATGGGCCCGGAGTTCAAAGGGGTGCAAGACCTCATCCCGCAGTTGATCGACGAGGAGACTGCGCTCAAGTACGCGGCGGTGGCCCCCCGGGGGTTGGTGAAAGAGCTATTCGCGGTCGGGATGCCGGACGAGGTCGTCGATCAACTGGCGATGTTCAGGGATAGCGGTATGCAATGCCTCGTCGTCGGCAACATGGGCGCGCTGCATCCCAAGCTCTCGCGGAGTGCCGCGGCGATGATGCCGTACCTCAAGGTCCTACGGCGACTGAAGAAACTCTGACGGTCGAAGCCCAACGTCGCGTGGCCTAAAGGTGGGCCCTGTTGGGGGTCTGCCACTCGTGGCGTGGGGTATCGCTGAGCTTCTTTGCCCAACTGCGTTCGAATTGGTGAATCGATGGCCTTCAGAACCACATTCGCGCCTACATGCTTCTCAACGGCAGCATCGAAGCAGGCCTCGGCTTGGCGCCGCGCAGCGGCTGGTGTCTCGACTGGGTAGTTGAGATCCCGAGTCACCGCGTGGAATCGACCTTGGTCAACACCAGCGCGGCTTCGTTGTACGGAAACAGACGGTAGAGCATTTTTGATGGCCCCGTAACGATCGCTGCGCCCTCGGCCTTACCCACAAGACGAGGATTGATCAGCGCGGTACTCCTGCCGCGCCTGTGCAGTACCGCCTGTCCGCCGGCAAAAACATTCTTCACCCAGTCCGAATGCAGCCCGTACCCGATAAGGACGACGAAGCCATCGGGGGTGGGAAAGACCAAGAGCGGCGTTCGATAACGCCTGCCTGATTTGCGTCCGACATGTTCGAGCGTCCCTTGGTACGGAAGCCACGGCGTGATCGACCGAGCAGCTGGATTGGTGACTCGACGATTGAACTTGGCGACGGCCCTTGGCACCCGCATGGCTCCTCATCCTCAGCTAAGCGGGCACCAAGGCGCTAATGTCCTCGGGCTAGCAGCTGCGCATATCTTTCTGGTCCTCACCTCGGCGCAATGCGCGCTATCGTCTGCGAGTGACCATATCGACTCCGGTAAGCGCAGCGGTCGTGACATTGCTCGCGATGACGGCTGGGCTAACGGCGCCGGTCGGCGCCGCCGACCCGACACCCCAGCAGTCGCCGTTCCCGACAGGGAAGGCCGGCACCAGCATCCACGTCACGGAATACAGCGCCGCGACCGCCGACGTCACGCTCAACAACGCGACCTGGGTCTCGTCCGGCTGCACCGTTAGCGGAGGCGGCTGTACCGTCATCGAGCTCACCATCGTCGGCAAGTCCGACACACCGTTCAGCTACGGCGAGACCTACGTGACCGCCGCGTCTTCGCCATGGCGGCAAGACCCCTACCGCGACACCGAGGGCGGCTCATCCGGGGTTGACTATCAGAAGATCAACAAGACGCCGCCCCTGCGCTCGGGCAGTGTCGCCAACGGCCAGACCGCCCACGGATACATCGCCTACGACGGCAATGTCAAGCAGGGCGACGTCTACATCGAGTTCAATGACCCCAACGCTCCGGCGGCGCCCACCCCATTAGCGGGTTGGAAAGTGCACACCTAGCGGTTGCGGCCCGGCGGCAGTTGCAGCGGCGTCTCGCCGATGTCGAGGATAGAATTCCGGCGTCGGAGGTCCAGGCGGCCCCGATCGTGAAAGTCGGTGGTGCGGTGATCGAGTCGGGTAGCGACCGCGCGCTGGAGGTCATGCGTTCCGACGAGGAGGCGGCCAGGGGTTATCGGGAGTGGCTGGCTGCAGCGGAGCGGGCCGGTCAAAGAGTGCTGCGGCAGCCGGACGGTACCTATGTGTTGTGGCGGCGCGACGACGTCCTCGCGGCCATACGCGACGGCGAGGTATTCGCCAGCCGCCAGGGCGAGCTGATGCCCGGCAATCCGCCGTTCGGTCCGTACCGGAAGATCATGGTCGAGCAGTTGTTCACGCCCGGCAATTCGCGCGACATGCTCAGGCCCGTGCGGGTGATCGTGGAACGATGCGTCGACGCCGTCGCGGCGCAGCTGGACCGCTGCGACGGTGCGGGTGTCGCCGAGGTCGTCTGGCGCGCGGCATTCGTCACGGTCTGCGGGCTGCCGACCGACCTTGCCCCGGACGCGGTCAACGCGGAGCTGGTGGCCAAGATCCGCCGAGCGCCGCAGGGCGGCCCCGATGTGCTCAGCCTCCTGGCCACCGAACCGCTTTCCGACGATGAAGTGCTGGGACTGATGGCCTCGGTGGGCCGCGGCCTCATCTTCGCGTCGTTGGCTATCCGGGCCGGACTGGCGGTACTGGCGCGCCAGCCGATGCTGCAGCAGGAACTACGCGAACATCCGCACCGGCAACGCCGGTTCATCGAGGAGCTGCTGCGGTTGGACGGCGGGGCGAAGACCGTGTCCCGCATCACGAGTCGCAGCGTGACAGTCGGCGAAACGACGATCCCGGCCGGGTCTCGCGTCGAGTTGTATGTCGGATTCGTTCACCGCGACGAGGCTGACGAGATGTCCGGCCAGGACATCAAACTCGATGGCCCGCAGAGAAATTGGAGCTTTGGGGGAGGCCCGCACCGGTGCCCGGCGTCGCATCTCGCCCGGGACCTGCTGAGCGTTTTCTTCGAAGTATGGCTCGCCAAGATCCCGTTTTTCGGGTTCGACTGGGACAGCGGCGATGTGCCCAAGGCGTGGTATCCCAAGCCCTACAGCCCGTCGCCGAGTGAGGTTTTCGACGGTTGGTTCCCGGTTCACGTGCCGCTCAGGTGGCGACCGGAACGGTGACTTGGGCCGAGAGCGAGGCCGTGTGCAATGTCACCCTTGAAGCCGAGGGTGTGCGCCAGCGCCACGTACTGATCTGCATACGCCCGATAGCCCTGCGCGTCGTCCTGTGCTCGCGCCAGTAGAGCACGCATCTTCAGCAGGCGCGGTTGGTAGACCACAAACCCAGCTTCGACAGGAACTTCCGCCAAGGCCTCGATGGCGTTGTAAGCCTCGATCAGGTCCTCGTCGTTGCCCCCCCGAAGGAGAGATTCGACGAGAACGCTGGTGGCCGCACCGAGATATATCGCCGGTCCAGTTTGGCGCAGCTCAGTGATTACCCGACGCGAGAGCGCAATCGCGCCGTCGAGGTCCATTGTCCGGGCTTTGTCCGCCGCAAAGTGGAGGTCGATGATCGGTATGGTCCCCAGGATGAATCGCTCAGCCAACGCAGCAGATCGTGCTTCCGCGAGCAGCTTGAGGCCGGCCGGCCGATCAGCGCTGTCGTTGGCCACAAGGGCGATGCCACGTGCCAGTTGCGCTGCATGCACCGCGAAATCTTCACTGCATCATTGAGCGGTTCGCAGCGCCTCCGCGGTGTCTTTCAGTGCTACTGCGTCGGCCGATAACGCCCCGGTGGGGATACCCAACATGTACTTGAACATGACTATCGAGACGTACGTGGTCGGATCAACGCGAGCGAATGCCATAGCGTCGTCGAAGTCAGTCTCCCAATTCGGTTGTCCCAGAGCGCATCGCGCCGATGCCCGCATCGCCGTAGCAAACGCGAGAGGTGAGCCGGTCAAGAGATTGCCCTT
Organism: Mycobacterium sp. E3305; assembly: GCF_001666785.1. Lineage (NCBI taxonomy): Bacteria > Bacillati > Actinomycetota > Actinomycetes > Mycobacteriales > Mycobacteriaceae > Mycobacterium > Mycobacterium sp. E3305. Next base: position 141,237 of record NZ_LZJA01000028.1, read on the forward strand.
GATGGGATCGCCGTCGGCCAGATCGATCACGCGCTGTGCCAGCTGCAGCGCGTCGGACATTTTGCAGGCCTCGTAATTGGCATAAATCGCGGGATAGAGCAATCCAACGGTCAGCTCCGGGCTGCCGATCGCATCTATCAGTCCGACGTACTCGGATATGAGGGGCAACGACTCTCGATTGCGAGCATGGGTCGCATGCTGCATCAGTAAGCCGGCCATACCCAAGGCCAGCGGCACCTGGGTATCGGAGGTTGCGCACAGGTCGCGCAGCTCCTGGAAGTCGGCATGGGCGACGTTACCGCCGGCCCTCCAGGCGCTGCCACACAGCAGGGCGCGAGGCGCCACGCGCATCACAGTTCGGTGGGGTTCGTCGGTGGGCATCAGGTCTGCCAACTTTTGCGCCTGTTGCCAACTCATACGCGCGGCATTGATGTCGCGATTCGTGAACCAGGTTCCGGCACGCATATGCCAGCCGAAAGCTTCACGGAGGTCCCCCGCTGCCTCGAGGTGGGCCGCGATCAACGCCGCATTCTCATCCAGCGCCATGGCGTTGCGTTGCTCGATAGCCGCGGCCAGGCGTCGATGAAGTTCTGCGCGAGGCAGTTTGAGCTGCGATTGGTAGGCCACCGCCTGGACCAGCGGGTGGCGGAACGCATACTCTGCTCGGGGCGTGAACCTCACCTGGTCGATGAGCTCCGCGTGGACGAGTTCGGCCAGTGCTGCTTGGGAGTGGCCGTCAGTTTCGCCCTGCACGATGGCCAGAAGTTCGGCGCTGAATCGAGATCCGATTACTGTTGCGGCGTTGAGTACTTGCTTTGCCGAGCTGGTCAATCGATCGATGCGCGATCCGATCGTCGCCTGCAGAGTGGGAGGCACGCTGACGTCGCCCACGTCCTGCTGCCGTTGATACGCGCCACGTTCGCCGACGATGACGCGTCGCTCGGCGTATTCGCGCACGATCTCTTGGACGCAGAAGGGATTTCCGGCCGATCGCTCGATGATGCGTTTCGCCAGCTCGCCGACAGACGGATCGGAGCCTATGAGCTCGGCTGTCATTGTTGATGCCGCGCAGTCGTCTAGGGGGTGGAGAGTGAATCCCCGGAAACCCGGTGCGCGCGTCAGGGGACCGTCGTACTCCGGGCGGTAGGTGACGACGCCCATCGACCCTGCCTCGGGGATTACTGTCAAGAAGTCCGCGAGCATGGCCTCGCTGGTCTCGTCGATCCAATGGGCGTCCTCGATGATGTAGAGAGCTGGGGTGCTCCGGGCCAGCGCAGCGGTTTTGAACAGTGCGGCTAGTCGTCGCCGCCGGGCGTCCGCTGAGACGTTGGGAACTGGCGCCTCCGGATCTCGGATGCCGAGCAGATCGTCGACCAGTACGAGATCTTCGGGGTCCGCTCCGGCGAGTTGAGTTCGCAGCGCCGATCGGGCGGTTACGGGGTCGCGTTCGTCTATTCCGAATCGGTCGCGGGCGAGGCGGCCGACTACCGTGAAGGCGATCGCGCTGGCATGTGACTCGCAGAAGGTGGAAAACACCCGCACGCCATTGGTTTGGGCGATTTTCACTAACTCGCGAGAGATCCGGCTTTTGCCGATTCCTGCTGGCCCCGAAATACCGACGATGCAGCCGCGCCCGTCGACAGTCTCACGTATGGCCGCTGTGAGGGCTTCGATTTCGTGATCTCGGCCGACAAGTGTGGATTCAATACGGGCTGCCAGCGGTTTCCTCTGAGCCATCGCTCGCAGGCGCCGTGCAGGGACGGGTTCCGATGCCCCCTTGATGGTCACCATCTGCGGATCGTCGAGCACGGTCACGTGTTCGACAAGGCGCGAGGTGACTTCGCTGAGCATGACGCCGCCCGGGGGAGCGGCCGCCTCCATCCGCTGGGCCATCCCCACCTGCACTCCAATCGCCGTGTAACTCGAAGGGCTGGAACCGATTTGGCCTACGACAACGTCACCGGAGTTCAGTCCGATCCGAAGCGAAAGCGTGACACCATCGCGGTGCTGCACTTCGTTGGCTAAGGTTGCCACTTCCGTCTGTATTTCTAGAGCTGCGATACAGGCGCGGATTGCGTGGTCTTCCAATGCGATCGGGGCGCCAAAGAGCGCCATGATGCCGTCGCCGGTGAACTTGTCGACCGTGCCGCCGTAGCGTTGAATGACTGCTCCGCATCGGTTGAAAAGTTCGCCCATAACGTCGTGCAGTCGTTCGGTATCCACAATGGCGGCCAGGTCCATCGAGCGAACCACATCGGCGAAGAGGACCGTAACCTGTTTGTGCTCGGCCGGTGTGGCAGCGACCTCGATCGGGGACCCGCAGGCATCGCAAAAGCGGGCACCGGCGCGAGGCTCGGTGCCGCACCCCCGGCATGCTGACCCCGTCATCTGATCATTTCCGCACTTCTCGAGGTGGCCGCCGTTCAAGCGTAACGGCCAGAGTGGCACTGGACAGTCGATCGAGACGCCTCATGCCGAACCACCGCAACCCGGTCGTACGTTTGCCGGGGTCGATAAAATGGTCGTTCATGCTCGGCGGGACCGAACAACGGAGCCCTTGACCGATGGTCACCATCCTGGCGTATACGTCGCCGGCCCAGGGGAACCTGTATCCGCTTGCTGCGCTACTGGTCGAACTTCAGCGGCGCGGTCATCGGATCGCGTTGAGGACCCTCGCTGCTGGCGTTCCCACCGGCCTCGAGCTCGGATTCGAGACGTCCGCGATCGATCCAAGGATCGAAGCAGCGGTTATGACCGACTGGATGGCTCCGAACACGCGAACCGCATTGAAGGTGGCCTTCGGAGTCTTCGGCCAGCGCGCGGCCTATGAGATCGAGGACCTGCGCAGTGCCATCGCGACCGCAAATCCCGATCTGCTAGTGGTTGACGCGAACTGCTGGGGAGCCGCTGCGGTGGCAGACGCCGGTCCCGTGCCGTGGGTGTCCTTCTGGCCGTTCACACCATTCCTGCGATCGCGTGGCACGCCGCCTTTTGGCCCGGGTTTGCGGCCGTGGCCCGGCCTGCTCGGTCGGCTGCGGGATGGGGCGCTCCGTCCCCTGGTGACCGCGCCATTCGAGCGCGCGCTGCTTGGGCCGCTGAGAGGGGTACGTGAGGCCGCAGGCGCGGTGCCGGTTCGCAGTGTCGACGAACTGCTCAGGCGCACACCATTGATGCTCGTCGCCACCGGCGAGCCGTTCGAATATGCGCACCCGGATTGGGGCGACTCGATCGAGCTGATCGGGCCGTGTGAGTTCGACCCGCCTGTTGCGCCGCCCCGTTGGCTCGATGACATCGACCGCCCCATCGTGTTGGTCACGACCTCGTCTGATCGCCAGGGTGACATCCGATTGCCGGTTGTCGCGATGGCAGCGCTGGCCGCCGAGCCGGTCCATGTCGTCGCCACCTACCCGGCGGGCGTGCCCGACGGCATCGCGGTGCCGGCCAACGCCACGGTGCGCGAGTTCGTGCCGCATCGAATGGTGCTGAGTCGCGCCGTTGCCGCGATCACCCACGGCGGGATGGGCAGCACGCAGAAGGCCCTCGCGCTTGGCGTCCCCGTATGCGCCGTGCCCTATGGCCGCGACCAGTTCGAGGTCGCTCGGCGGGTCGAGGTGTCCCACAGCGGAACGCGGCTACCTGCCAGGAAGCTCACCCCGGCGAGGTTGAAATCCAAGGTATTGCAGGCGATGTCAATGACCAGCGGCGCGCGGCGCGTCGCCGATGGATTCAAAGCAGCGGGTGGGGCCGTGCGCGGCGCGGACGTCATGGAGCGGCGCTTACTAGGGATTCGGTAATGATCTTGGCCTGCTCTGGCGGCTCACGCACGGTGGGCTTTTGCAAGGTTGGCGACGACTAGAGCCCAATATGGCCGCAGAGAGTGCGGGCCGGCCATGTCTGGCTTTTCGGGGCCAAGATCTTCCGACAGCGCGACCTGCGTGCGAGTCGGCGCTAATCGGTTTGTCAGGCTTTTCACATGAACGAACGGTGTCCCTGCGGCAGTGGCAAAGGCTATCGCGCGTGTTGCGGGCCGCTCCACGATGGCGAGCTACCGGCCCGAACGGCCGAGGAGTTGATGCGATCGCGGTATTCGGCCTTCGCCCGCGGTGACGCCGACTACCTGTTTCGCACGTGGCACCCGCGCACGCGCCCGTCCGACGTGACCATTGACCCGGCCATCACCTGGACCGGCCTGAAAGTGACCGACACGGCCGCGGGCGGCCCGGAAGACGATCGTGGGGAGGTGGAATTCACGGCCCGGTTCGAGTCCGCGGGCCGCGCCGGCAGCCTGCACGAGCGCAGTCGCTTCGAGCGCCGCGCCGGGCGATGGTTCTACCTCGACGCCGTGGCGGAAGAGGCATAGCCGCCGGCGCGCCGGGCAACAGCGCCGCCTCGCGGACTGACCAGGCAATGTTGAGCGAGTGACGGGACTCGAACCCGTGTGGACGGCTTTGCAGGCCGCTGCCTAGCCACTCAGCCACACCCGCACGACCGCCACCATGCCAGCGCAAGCGGCCGTTGCCCAGCCATTTCCTCGCTCCGATTATTTCGACGGATAGCAGTGTCCGCCCCAGCATGAGTGACGATAAGTTACCCATATGCGCGGCGTTCGCCTGATTAGTGCGGTCCTGACCGTCCTCACGGTGGGGTTCTTGCCGGCGGCCCCCGCCGGTGCGCAGCCGCCGTCCAAGCTCACCGATCACATCACCGACAGCGCCGGAGTTCTGACGGATCCCGGTCGGGCGGCGGTGAGCTCGGCGATCGACCGGCTCTACCGCGATCGGCACATTCAGCTGTGGGTGGTCTACGTCGACAATTTCTCCCGGTTCAAACCCGAGAACTGGGCCGACCGAACCCGCAACGCCAGCGGGCTGGGTGGCAACGACGTGCTGCTGTCGGTGGCCACGAACACCAAGCTCTACGCCTTCTCGGTGCCGCCGCAAGTGCCGGGCCTCACGGATGCCGAGCTGGACACACTGCGCAGCAAGCGAATTGACCCTGCGGTGAACGCGAAAGATTGGAGCGGCGCCGCGGTCGCCGCGGCCGACGGGTTGGACAAATCGGCGAGCACGTCGAAGCCGATCTGGCAGCTGATCGCGATCAGCCTCATCATCGTCGTGGTTCTGGTCATTGTGGTTCTCGCGTTCTACCGCGTGCGCCACCGCCGCGCCGCCCGTCGCGAGAGTCAGTCCGGCATCGAGGGGCGCGGCGACTCATCGAGGGACGCGCTGTCGAACGCGGACGCCCGGCTGCGTCAGATCACCGACTACGTCACCCGGCATGGCGCCAGCGTCGGCGCCGAGGCGCAGACTCGATTCCAAGAGGCCAAGCGGTATGTGGCGGCGGCGCACGCCAGGGAAGCAATTAACGCCGCCGAGGCGATCGCCTACGCGAACCGGGCATCAACGCTGGCCGCTCAGGCGCAAACGCTGGCGAACGCCGACGTATTGGCGGCACACCGTCGTCGGGGTGGTGGCACCGCAGCTAGACAATGACGGGTGGCATCACCGACCGCCTCAGAAGCACCCGCTCACATGGACTCGCCGTCCGCCCCCGACGCAGACATTCACGGGCGGCGGTGGGGGCGGAAAATCTTGCGGCAGTGGCGCATAGGCGTCCGGCGGTGGCACATTGGCGTTGACGGTGTCGGCAATGTTCGTGCACCCGCTCACTGAAACCCGTCGGCCGACGCTTGCGCACACGTCCGCGTTGGCCACCCCGGACGGCCGCACCACGGCGTACGTCTCAGGGATTGCGGCGAGGGCCAATACCGCTATCCCCCCTGCGGTCCACGACCGTGCCCTGACATTCATCGGCATCTCCTCGTTCTGACCGGCGGCGAATTAGGGGCCGCAACACGATTACGTGCCCGACCCGACTCAGGGAGTCGCGCCGCCCTGCCCGAGTAGCGGGGTCCACTGGCAACGCTGCCTGATATCGGCCAGTGGCTGACGGATGTTCTCAAGATCGGCCTGCTCCTGGGGGTTGGCGTTGAAGTACTGCTGCACCTCGTCGCGGATCTGGTCCTTGGGCCGATCCTGCAGGTCGGTGTAGAAGCCGTTCAAGTCCGGATGTGTGAACAGGTAGGTAGAGAGCGACGCGGCCACGCCAGCCGCGACGCCGGCGACGTCCGCCGCCGTGCAGTTGGCGGGTCGAGGCGCCGGATCAGCCGCGGCGGTCCCCGCGCCAGCGCATACCAGCGTGCCGCTGATCGCGCCTGCTCCGATCAGCCCGACCAGCAACCGGCGCGCTCCGTTCAAAGTGAGTCGAGGTGCAGTTGGCATGGTGTTAACTCTGGACCCGGATCGAGGTCGCTCACTCGGGCCGAAAGTCACTATTAGCGCGGCCAACCGTCACCCAGGGGCCGGAGACGGCGGACTGGCGGCCGGGGGCTGCAGACACCGCTTGGCGTCCGGGGCAATTCAGCTGGATGCGTCGGCGGGCAACAGCGAGCGAGTGATCCGACCGCTCTGGAAACGAATTTGATGTGCGGGACGGCGCAGTGCCTCAACCGCGGTGTCTGGGTGAACGATGACTCCGCCACCGGACGGAATCCCGAGCCCGGTGGCGGCTCCGTTCAGAGATTCGATCGTCCGCGACAGCCGAGCCCATTCGGTTCGCTCGTCGTGTGCGTCGACGACCATGGGAACGAGGTCGAACACGCCGAACAGCTCAGGTGCGGAAGATTGCGGCGTCTCGACGATTCCGTAGCGTCCCAGCTGGACCGCACCGGCCGAAACGCCCACCAGGAGCGCGCCGTGGGTATACCGGTCCAGAATCGCCCCTTTCATGCCGGTCTTCTCGAAGGTGTCCCAGCCCAGGCGCACGTCCCCGCCGGCGAGGATGATCAACTGGGCGCTCGCCAGGAAGTTGCGATCGTCGGGGCCGAAGGACGAATCGATCATGCGGCGAGTGGTGATTCCAATCGCATCCATGGCCGCCTCGAAGATCTCGTAGTACTCCGGACGATCTCCGTTGGAGGCGCCGATGTATGCGGCGCTCAGGGGGTTGGCTCGGGCCAATCCGTCGACGGCCGCCTCGAGGAGCAGCCGGTCCCGCTGTTTCCAAAAGAGCAGCTGACTGTCCGCCAGGAGATAGAGCGGTTGTTGTCGGGGCGCCGTGTCACCCACCGTCGGGCCTGATCGCGGTGACCTCGTCGAACCGCGCGAGGGCCGCGTCGAGGTCCGCCTCGTCGAAGATTTCGCAGCGGTCGATAAGGTCACCGTCGACCGTCTGGACTTCTATGCCCCGCCACTCGGCGTCGAACCCATCCTGTGAAACACCCTGAGCCACATGGGAGCAGACCATGCCGAGGTCAGTCAATCGATGGACGGCTTCGATGCGGAAGGTGAGGTCGGTGGTCAGTTGCCACAGCGAACGCAGGGATGCGTTCAGGCCGCCTTCCTCAAATATCCCCGGGCGTCGGTGATCGACATTCACCCAATCCGGCGTCGTCGGAAACAGCTCGCGCCGGTTCATCGCGGCGTAGGAGCCTGCGATGACCGACCAAGTGTGCGCGTGCGGGGCCGCTTCACCGGCGAGGTAGCGGGCATCTAGTTCTTCGAAGGCGGCGTCGATGTCGTCGGGATCAAAGAAGACGTGGGCCGAAATGCGCAGGTCCGCGTCGAGCTCCGCGACTCCAAGCATTTCGATGACGAACTCTCCATGCTCGAGGTCGGAGTTGAAAGATCGAACGATAATGAGGGCGAGCCGCTCCCCGCGAGTCGCAATGACCGTCAGCGTCACGTGTGCCAAGCCCTGGGCGAGGGCTTGCATGTTCGCGATGACGACGTCCCGACCGTCCCATAAGCCGACATTCACCACTCGGCGGCGGTCGTCGACAACGCTTTCGCCAGAGAGGATTTCGGCCACAGCTGCCCAGTCGCGAGCCGCCGAGTGCGCGAAGAGCCACTCTTCTGCCCGGCTTGCCGCATTCTCTAGGCTCGGTCTTGGCCGGCTCAGCTCGTCAAAGCGCGCGAGGGCGGCGTCAACGTCCACATCATCGAACATCTCGCAGCGATCGACCCTGTCTCCCCGGAAAGTGAAAAAGACGACCTCTCGCCACTCCGCGTCGAAGCCGTCCTGGGAGGTGCCATACCCGGTATGAGTAATGACGGCTCCAGCGTTTGTCAGCCGGTGCACCGTCTCGATGCGCATCTTGAGATCGGGTGCGACATCCCAGGTGGCTTGGACATACGGGACGATGTTGCCGGGCTCGAACGTTATGCCGCGCCGATGGTCGATGTTGACGAAATCCGGCGTGGTCGGCGGCATCTCGTGCCGGTTGAGCCCCGCGTACGTCTGCGCCATGAGCGACCACGTGTGCCCTTCATACGCCGCCTCGCCTGCGAGGTAGCGGGCATCGAGTTCTTCGAATGCGGCGTCTAATTCGTCGAGATCGAACAGGATGCGTGTCGCAATCCGGTTTTCGGCATCCAGCTCGACAATGCAGAGCAGCTCGACGTTGAAGTCTTCGGGCCCTTCGTCCAGCGAGAATCGCGTACGTCTGAGGAGAAGTCTTTCGCCGCGGGTCGCGATGATAATCGATGTGACGTGGGTGACCCCGATCTCGGAAAGGCTTCGCATGTTTGCGACGTCAGAATCTCGGCCTCGCCGAATGCCGGCGTTCACGGTCCGCCGGCGGTCGTCATTGGCCACGTCATCAGCCAGCATCGCCCCCAGGGCTTTCCAGTCACCTGCCGCGATGTACCCCCAGAACTGTTGATCGGCACGGGTTGCCGCGTTTTCCAATCGCCGCGGCTGCTGGTGCAGTTCGTCGAAGCGTGCGATGGCGGCGTCGAGTTCCGTCTCGTCGAAGACTTCGTATCGGCTGAGCAGATCACCTTCGAAGGTGAAGATGGTGATCGTTTGCCACTCGGCGTCGAAGCCTTGTTGTGAAGTCCCCTTCACCACTTGCGTGGCGACGGCTCCGAGTTCGGTCAGCCGATGCACACTCTCGACGTAGACGTGTACCTGCGGAAGAAGATCCAGATTGGCGCGAACAGTTGCGGCCAGATCGGCGCCCTCGATCGTCACGCCCCGGCGATGGTCGATGTATACGACATCCGGCGTCATCGCGGGAAGTTCGTGCCGGTTGAACTGGGTGTGGCCCTGGGCGACCAGCGACCACACGTGCGCGTGGGTGGCCGCTTCGCCGGCGATGTACCGGGCTTCGAGCTCGGCCACGGCGCCGTCGAAGTCGTCGGCATCGAAGATGGAGTGAACAATCATCCGGTTGTCCCCGTCGATCTCCACGACGCCGACCATATCCGCACTGATCTCCCCGGGCTCACATCCCAGGGCGGAGGACCAAATACGAGTGAGGGCAAGGCGTTGCCCGCGAACCGCGAGGACCGTCGAGACAATGCGCTCGAATCCGACCTCAGCCACTGCTCGCAAGTTTGCGATATTGATATCTCGCCCGCGTAGTACACCGGAGTTGACCACCCGACGGTTGTCGTGCGACACAGCATTTTCGGCGAGTACCTCGGTCATCGCGGTCCAGTCTCGCGTCGTGAGGCAGTCCCAAAACCGTTCGCTCACCTGGCTTGCCGCATTGACCGGGCGGTGCGACCGCGACTGCAGCTCATCGAATCGGGTAAGTGCGGCGCCGAGGTCCGCTTCGTCGAACACCTCGCAATGCTTGAGCATGTCGCCATCAACGATCAAAAAGAGGATCTCTCGCCACTCGGCGTCGAAGCCGTCCGGCGAGGTCCCGTTCGCAGCGTGGGTGACGACGGCGCCTTGCCGATTCAACCGATGCACCGCGGCAATTCGGATGGTCAGATCAGGCGTCTGATCCAACGCGCTACGGAGGAATTCGACCAGCTGGCCGGGCGCCCACGCCGCACCTCGCCGATGGTCGACATCTGCGAAGTCGGTTGTCATCATTGGTAGTTGACGCCGGTTGATCGCTGCGTACGCCTCCACGATGGCAGACCATGTGCGCTCGCAGGCGGCCGCTTCGCCGGCGAGGTAGCGCGCATCGAGCTCAGAGAAGGCCGAATCGACGTCATCGGGATCGAATACGACGGTCGCGGCGCATCGATTGTCGTCGTCGATCTCGACGACACCGAGTGCCGCAGCTTGAAATGGTGCGGGTACTGCGTCTTGGCTCGCGAACGTGAAACGGAAGAGCACGAGGTTCTTTCCGCGAGTCGCAACGACGGCCGCGCGCACATCACTCATCCAGACCTCTGCGGTGGCCCGCCAATTCTCCATCTCGATATCACGACCGCGTCGGATTCCGGCATTGATGACGGAGCGGCGGTCGTCTGAGAAGAAGTCAGCCGCGATTAGTTCCGCCATGGCCTCCCAGTTGTGGCTGGCAAAATGTGTCAGGAACTGCTGGACGACCCGGCTTGCCGCATTCTCTGCCGAAGGTGGCGGCTGGCTGAGCTGATCGAACTGCTCGATCGCGGCGTCCAAGTCCGTCTCGTCGAAGAGCTCGCACCGCGTGAGTTGGTCGCCATCGACTACGAGTAGTTGAATCATGCGCCATTCGACATCCAAGCCGTCAGGTGAAAATCCTTGCGAGTCAATGGTGACGACCGCTCCGGCTTTGTTGAGCTGGTGCACTGTTTCGATCGTGACGCGGAAGTCCGGGGTGAGATCGAAGAAGTTTTCCAGAGCAGGGTTCAGCTCGCCGGACGCGAACGGCGTGCCCCTCCGGTGGTCGACGATGAGCCAGTCCACGGGGGTGAGTTCATGACGGTTGAACATCGCGTAGATGTTCGTGATCACCGACCACGTGTGCGCGTGAGCTCTCGCCTCGCCGGCGGAATACCGGGCCTCAAGCTCTGCAAAGGCCGAGTCGATGTCTTCCGGGTCGAAGGAGACGAGCGCGACGATCCGACCGTCCGTGCTTATTTCGATGATGGAGAATCCCTGCAGCTGGAACTCCGCGGTCGTCTGTCCTTGTCCCACGAAGAGGAAACGAAGGAGCGCAAGGTGTTCTCCACGGGTAGCGACGACGGACCGCCTCACGTTAGTGGCCAGGATGTCGGCAGTGCCACGCCAATTCGCTATCTCGGCGTCTCGGCCATGTCGATTCCCTAAGTTCACGACCCTACGGCGATCTTCTGAGGTCATGTCTTCCACGAGCAGCTGCGCCATTGCATCCCAGTTGGTGGCCGCATAATGCGCCAGGAAGTGCTCGGCCACCCGGCTCGCCGCATTCTCCAGCCGCTGCGTTGGACTGGTGAGTTCCTCAAACCTCGCAATCGCGGCGTCGAGGTCCGCCTCGTCGAAGACTTCGGAGCGGCTGACGAGGTCACCGTTGACCGTCACCAGGCTGATTCCTCGCCATTCAGCGTCGAAACCCTCGCGGGAGGTTCCATGCGCGACATGGGTGTAAACCGCTCCCGCGTCGCTCAGCCGATGCACCGCCTCGGGATAGGTTCGAATTCTTTGGTCGAGATCCCATCCCGCGCGGACGTATTCAATCAGCTCACCGGGGGCGTGAGCTGTCCCTCGGCGATGATCGACGCTCGCGAAATCGGCTGTGGTGGCGGGCAGTTCGTGTCGGTTGAGCGCGGCACAGCCCTTTATGATGACCGACCAGGTGCGCGCATGGGCGGCCGCTTCGCCTGCAATGTAACGGGAATCGAGCTCTGCCAAAGCAGCGTGAATGTCGTCGGTATCGAAGAAGACGACTGAGGTGATCAACCCGTTGGAATTGAGTTCGAGCACGCCGACCACTTCGGTGAGAAATGCGTCGAGGCCGTCATCGCGATCGGCGAAGCGCAGGCGCATGAGGGTAAGTCGCGTGCCGCGAGTCGCCACCAGGGTTGCCGTCACGCTCGCGGGCCAGAGACCGGCGACTGTCCTCATGTCGGCGATCTGAGCGTCTCGACCATGTTGGGGGCCCGCGCCTACTACACGACGGCGATCGTCGTATACGAGGTTGTCGTCCAGCATCGTCTCCATCGCGTCCCAGTCGCCGGCGGCGAAGAACGCCAGATACCGCCGACCGGCTTGGGTGGCGGCGTTTTCCAACTGGCGCGCCGGCTGGCTGAGCTGATCGAAACGTGCAAGCGCAGCGTCAACGTCGGTTTCGTCGAAAAGCTCGGTGCGGCTGATCCGGTCGCCGTCAAAGGTCACAACGTCAACGACCTGCCACTCCGCATCGAAACCCTCTGGCGAGGTCCCGATGGCCACGTGCGTTAACACCGCGCCGAGATCGCTCAGCCGGTGCACAGCCGCCATGTAGATCCTGGACTGTGGCGAGAGTTCCCAACTGGCAAGGAGGTACGCGGCTAAATCACTCGGACCGATGGGGGCGAGTCGTCGGTGGTCGATGCTCACCCAGTCGGGCGTCACGGCAGGGATTTCCCGCCGGTTCAACGCCGCGAAGGCTTCGGTAATCAGGGACCAGGCGTGCGTGTGGGCGGCCGCGTCACCGGCGAGGTAGCGCGCGTCGAGCTCCGCCATGGCGGCGGCGTAGTCCTCGAGATCGAAGACGACCCGTGCCGACACCTTCCCGTCGGCGTTGAGCTCGAAAACGTCGTACACATCGGTGTGAAACGCCTCCGGCCCCGTGTCCCGACCCCACGTTTGACTACGGCAGAGCGCCAAGCGGTCGCCTCGGGTGGCGATGACGTCAGACGTCATGGTTTTGACGCCGATTTCGACCGTTGCCGCCATCTCTTCGAGAGTGGCCTGACGGCCTTCTCGGGTACCGGAATTCACCGTCCGACGACGGTCGTCATTGGAAATGTCCTCGGCCAGAAGGCCCGACATCGTGTCCCAATCGCGCGCCGCAAAAAGCGTTTCCAAGCGTTTGTGCGTTTGGCTTGCCGCGTTCTCGAGCTGCACTGTCGGCTGGCCCAGCTGGTCGAACCGCGCGAGCGCGAATTCCAGGTCTTCCTCGTCGAATAACTCGCAGCGGTTGATCGCGTCGCCTTCGACGGTCAGAAGGAAGAGTTCCCGCCACTCGGCTTCGAAGCCCTCCTGTGACGTTCCGTGCGTCACGTGGGTGAGTATGGCTCCGAGCTCGGTAAGTCGATGGACGGCCTCGATGTGGGTCGCGCCGTCTTGAGCGAGCTGCCACGCGGCGCGGACGTAGGCGATCAGGTCACCGGGTGCGAACGCCGCCCCCCTGCGATGGTCGATGCTGACGAAGTCCGCTGTTGTCGCCGGCATCTCGAATCTGTTGAGCGCGGCGTAGGCCTCCGTGATCACCGTCCAGGTGTGCGCGTGGGCGGCGGCGTCGCCGGCGAGGTAACGCGCGTCGAGTTCGGCGAGGGCGGCATCGACGTCGTCGACGTCGTAGACAATTACCGCCGTAATCCGCCCCCCGGAATCGACCCCGACGATGTTGAGGGCATCGTTTTGGATCGTCTCGGGGTCGCTGCCCGACGCGCGCATGCGCAAGAGCGTGAGCGACGTGCCGCGGGTCGCCAGGACCTGAACCATTTTCAGCGTGAAGCCGACATCGACCAACGCCCGCCCTTCTTCGATCCCGGCACTGCGTCCAAGCCGGAGACCGGCATTCACCACACGCCGGCGGTCGTTGTAGAACAAATCGTCGGCCACTATCGCGGTGATCGCGTCCCAGTCGCGAGCGGCCAGCAGATGCATCAGGCGCTCGTAGGTTTGGCTCGCCGCGTTTTCCGGCCGTGGTGCGGACCGAGTGAGCTTCTGGAACGTGTCGACCGCCGCGTCGAGGTCCGTCTCTTCGAAAACCTCTACTCGACTGATCATTTCGCCGTCGACCAGCATCAGGTCGACGCCGCGCCATTCCGCCGTGAAGCCGTCGCGTGATGTTCCATGTCCTGCCCACGTGAAAACAGCGCCGAGGTCGTTGACGCGATGCTCTGTTTCGACGTAGATGTCGAGCTGTTGGTCGAGATCCCAGCCCGCACGGATGTACTCCAGACCCTCACCGGGCGCAAACGTCGCCACCCGACGGTGGTCGATAGTCACCGCGTCCGATGTTGCGGCCGGCAGTTCGCGCCGATTATGGGCAGTGAGAGCCCCGGTCACCACCGACCATGTGCGCGCGTACGTGGCCCCTTCGCCGCCAATGAAGCGTGCGTCGAGTTCGGCGACCGCGGACTCGATGTCTTCGAGGTCGAACGTGGCCACGTTCGCGATCCGGTCATCGGCGTCGATCTCGACGACGTTGAGGGCGTCGTTTTCAACGGCCCCGGGGTCGCGGCCGGAGGCCCGAGTGCGGGCGAGCACCAGACGCTTCCCGCGGATCGCCACGGCGCTCACCATCGAGATCGTGAAGCCGACTTCGGCGGCCGCCTGCAGATCTCGCACGACGGCACTTCGACTGTATTGAGTCTCGGCACTCACGACCCGCCGGTGATCGATGCCGACGTAGTCGTCGGCGACGGTGTCCGCCAGTGCATCCCAGTCGCGGGTCGCGAAGTGCGACCAAACATGCTCGAACACCAGGGCCGCCGTGTTCTCCAAACGCCGCGCGGGGGGCCGCTCCGCTTGGAACCGGGCTTCGAGCTCGGCCATTGCGGCATCGATGTCGTCGATGTCGAACCACAGGTGCAGCCCGATTCGTCCGTCGTCGTCGAGGCCGAACAATTGCAGCGAGTCGTCGCGCGGCGCACCGGGACTGGTGTCCGCCATGTGCACTTCCAATCGCGTGAGCGCCAGTCGCTCACCGCGCACGGCGACGGTTGCGTGACCGTGCCATACACCGCCCAGCGCGCGCGTGCTCCTGACGACATCGTTGACCCATTGGGAAGGCGTGACCACTGTGCGGGGGAATCCGACGACCTTGCGCCGACTCTCGAGGACGATCTCGGGCGCGAGTCGTCGCTCAGTTTCCTCCCAGGCTTCCCGGTCGATTGCGGCGTCCATTTCGCGCACCGAGCGGACGCATTCGTTGTCAAGTTCGACGGACGGTGGCGCTTCTTGCGGCGCTTGGGGAACCGCGACGACACGATCGCCGACCAGGCCGCGTGCCCTTTCGGCCAGCGCGCCCGCGCCCTTCCGTTCGTACAATTCGACTGCCCGCTGCGCGGCGGCACGCGCACCCGCGACGTCGCCGGCCGCCCCCAACGCTGTTGCCAGCGCGAGGCATGCGTCGCCGTGATCGACCAAAGCGTCGGTGCGCTCGGCCAGCGCGACGGCCTCCTGGGCAAGCCGCCGCGCCTCGTCGTGGTCACCGCCGCGCGACAGCAGCCGTGCTCGAAGCGTGCGCCAGGCGATCGACGCCTTCAACGCGTGGCCGGCCAGGCGTTCGCTCTCCGCACACAATTCGTTAGCCTCGGCATCCCGATCGAGCGCCAGGCACGTGCGGCCCAACAACGCCGCGGTCTCGGCGGTGTCGGCATCGAGACCCATGCGACGAAAACCGTTGTAGGCCTTGCGCAGGTACGCCTCGGCCGCGGCCGGCTCGTCGACCACCAGCTCGACGATTCCGGCGAATTGCTCGACCTCGACGAGGGCATGGCGAAGGCCGAGCTCGGTGACGGTGCGGCGGGCCGAGTCGATCATGCGTCGCGCCGCCGCGGCCCGCCCGCGGAAGGCCTCCAACACCGCCTGGCAGCGTGTCGACGTCGCCTCGACCGCGGGCGAGTCGGTGGTGATGCGCAGCAGCCGCACCACGTCCAGGCACCGGCCTCCTGCGCGCGGCACCGGGTTGGGGCCCCAGAGCGCGGCGAGTGGCGCCTGGGCCAGCACCGCGTTCACCCGGCGGTGTTCACGGGCGCGCCGCGCCGCGGTGAGGGCGTCGTCCAGGGCGATCTCACAGTCGCCGATCCTGCCCAGCCGGGCCAGGCACCCGGCACGAACGGTGTGCGCCTTCGCTTCTCCTGCGGCATCGCCCAATTCCGCCAGTTTGTTGGCGGCGGCGCCCACCGCGGCCTCGACCTCGTCGAGCCGCTCGGGGTGAATCAGCATCGACAATTGGCCGTCGAAGCATGTCGCCCATGCGGCAAGTTGGGCGGAACCGACCGTGGCCGTTTGCAATTGAGCGACGGCACTGGCTGCCGACGCCACGTCACCCGCGGCCAGCAGGGCCTCGCAGCGCGCGATCAGCAGCGCGGCAACCTGGTCGTCGCGGTCGGGCAGCTCGTCGTCGATCTCTTCCAGGGCGTGCAATGCGCGGTCGTAGAGGTCGGCCGCGCCCTCGTAGGCGAGCCGCGTCATCGCCTGATCCGCCGCGCGCCGGCAGTATTCGACCGCCTTCGCCGCGTTGCCCGCCCACGCGCATTCGAAGTAGTGATACGCCAGTTCGGCGAGCAGTTCCTCGTCGGCGCCGGGCTCGCTTTCCAACGCGGTGGCGATGCGTTGGTGCAACCGCATGCGCCGCACCGACGGCAATTCGGCCAGCAGCGACTGCCGAACCAGCGCATGGTTGAACCGGTACCGGCCGCCGGGCTCTTCGATGACGATGCCTGCCTTACACGCCTCGTCGAACGCATCGACCAGGTCGTCGCCGACCACGCGTTCGACCAGTTCCAGCGCGAACCGGCTCCCGACGACAGCGGCCGCGGCGAGCGCCTTGTTGGTCTCTGCCGGAAGCCGCGAAAGACGGCGGCTCACCGCCTCGCGCACCCCCTGGGGCAGGGTGCTCTGGTCCCAGCGGCCGCCGCTTTCGTCCACGTGGCGCAGCGCCTCGATGAGGAAGAAGGGGTTGCCTCCGGTGACCGAGGCCAATGCCCGGGCCAGCTCTTCGTCGTTGTAGCCGGCCTCCGCGACGTAAGCGGTCACGTCGTCCTCGTCGAGACCGCTCAGCGCCAAACGGCTGGCGGTGCCGTCGCGGTGCAAGTCGGCGAGCATCGCGGCCAGCGGGTGGGCGCGGTCGAGATCCGTGCTGCGATACGTGCCGATGATCTGCAGCCGGGCCTGCTCACCGAAACGCAGCAGATGCCGCAACAGCAGCAGCGTGGGCTTGGCCGCCCAGTGCAGGTCGTCGAGGATCAGCACGACGGGCGCGCGCGCGGAAGCCATCGCCAGCAGCGCGACGACCGCGTCGAACAGCGCATAGCGTTCTGTGTCCGGATCGGCCCGCGTCGGTGCCGCCAGATCGGGGAGGACATCGGTCAGCCCGGGAATGAGCGTGAGTAGCGCCTCCACGCCACGCAGCCCGCGGAGCCCGCTTGCACCCAGGCACGGCACCAGCGAACGCAGCGCTTCCGCGAAGGGCTGGTACGGGGCGCCGAGGTCCTCGTCGCATCGGCCGTAGATCACGAGTGCGCCCTGGTCGTGGGCCTGCCGGGACCACTCGCCGGCCAGGCGTGTCTTGCCGACCCCCGGTTCCCCGGCGATCAGCATCGCGTTGGTCCCCCCGGCGAGCGCGGTCTGCCAGCCCGAAGCCAGTCGCTCGAGCTCGTGGCCCCGCCCGACGAACGGGCCGCGCCCGGCGAGCACCGCAGGCAGGCTGGGGCGTTCCAGCGGCGGCTCGGTGGTAGCCGCCGGACCGGGGTCGTCGGCGGTGAGCAGTTGAAGCTCGAAAACGTGTTCCGGGCGCGCAAGGTTGCGCAGTTGGCGAGTTCCCAGGTCGGCCAGCACAACGTCGTCGGGCAGCGAGTCGATGACGAGCTCCGCCGTCGCGCCCGAGCACAGGATCTGCCCGCCGGCGGCCAGCGACCGCAGGCGAGCGGCGCGGTTGACGGCGCGACCGAAGTAGTCGCCGTCGCGGAGCTCGACCTCCCCGGTGTGCAAAGCCACGCGGATACGCATGGGCTCACGCAGCGCCCACGGCTCGTGCACGATCGCGTCTTGAAGCTCGATAGCCGCGGCGGCAGCCGCCGAGGGCCGATCGAAAACCGAGAACGTCGCGTCACCCTCGCCGCGCGTCTTGATCAGCCGCCCCCCGCGCGACGTCACGACCTGTTCGACGAGCTCGTCGTGTCGTGCCAGTGCCACCGCCATGGCCGCCGCGTCCGCCTCCCACGCGGCCGTCGACCCTTCGATGTCGGTCAGCAGGAAGGTGACAGCACGAGTGACCGACGAAAGCTGCTGTGCGGCAGGTGTTTCCAGCGAGGAGTCTTGTGCGACGATCGCGGCCTCCAGCCGGCGGAGCTCGGGGCCGGGGTCGACGCCCAATTCGTCGGCCAGCAGCGCGCGCGCACGCTGGTATGCGCCAAGCGCTTCGCCCTGCCTGCCGGCGCGATACAGCGCGAGCATGAGCTGGCCCCACCGCCGCTCACGCAGCGGCGCGTCGGCGACGGCGGCCTCGAGCTCCCCGATGATCTCCGCGGCCCGGCCGGTCGCGAGCAGCGCGTCGGCGCGATCCTCCACCAGCGCCGCATGGCCCTCGATCCACCGCGTTTTCTCGGAGGTCCCTCGCCGGCTGTCGGGCAGCTCCGGGATCCCGCGCCAGAGGGCAAGTGCATCCTCGAACCGGGCCACCGCCTGGCCGATGTCACCGGCGGCGGCGGCGTCGCGTCCCAGCCGGGCGGCCGACTTGTACCGCGCGGCGTCCACCTGCGTCTCGGCCAGGGTCCAGCCCGCGCCCGCCGTCAAGACGAAGCCGTCACCCAGCGCGCGACGCAAGGACGAGATGTGGGTTTGCAGCGCCTTGGCCGCGGTGCGCGGTGGGTCCTCGCCCCAGAGCAGTTCGACCAGCGTGTCGGCCGCGACGACGGACCCGCCGTGCAGCCCCAGCATCGAAAGGATCGCGCGAGGTTTGGCGCCCGGGATGACGACGGGCGCCCCGCCTAGCCGAACCTGCAGAGGTCCCAAAACCCCCAGTTCCACCGATGGAAGCGTACTCACATCAGTCATCGTCGGTGCGGCGATTCAATGCATGGTCAAGATCGAGTAAAGCTCGCTTCGCGCCGAAGCCCGCCGCCACCCTAGGGCCGGCCAGTCTGAACCGTTAGGTTTGTATCCATGGGCAATGAAGGGGGAGGTGGTTCGGCGTTCACCTGGCAGGGCCGGCGTGAGTTGGTCAGCCAGATCCATGAGCAGCTCGACGAGCTGGTGGAAGCCCGCGACCAGATGGAACAACTGGTTCGGGTCATCAGCGAAATCGGTTCGGACCTCGACCTCGACGTGACCCTGCACCGAATCGTCAAGGGGGCGATGGAGCTGACCGGCTGCCGCTACGCAGCCCTGGGCATCCGCGCTCCCGATGGCGCCTTCGTCTCCTTCGTGCGCGCGGGGATCGACGACGACACGGCGCGGCTGCTCGGTGATCTGCCGGTTGGTGAGGGTCTCCGGCTCGCCGACGTGAGTGCCCATCCGCAGGCCGGCGCGCTGCAAGACCACGATCCGCCGGTGCGCGCGCTGCTCGGGATTCCGATCACGGTTCGCGGAGCGGACTTCGGCAGCCTCTACCTGGCCGACGACGTGGCCGGCCGCGCGTTTTCCGACTCCCAGGCGGCCGCCGTGCGGGCCCTGGCGACCGCCGCGGCGGCGGCCGTCGACAACGCGCGCCTGTTCGAGCGGGAACGCGAATCCGCCAAGTGGACGAAGGCCAGCCGCGAAATCACCACCGCCCTGCTGTCCGGCGACCCCCAGACCGGG
This sequence comes from Mycobacterium sp. E3305, assembly GCF_001666785.1. NCBI lineage: Bacteria > Bacillati > Actinomycetota > Actinomycetes > Mycobacteriales > Mycobacteriaceae > Mycobacterium > Mycobacterium sp. E3305. The sequence continues at coordinate 160,680 of NZ_LZJA01000028.1, forward strand.
CCGCTCCAGCTGATCGTGAACCGGGCGCTGGAGCTGGCCGGCGCCGAACAAGCGATTCTGCTGGTTCCGAAGGAGCCCGACCTGCCCGCCGACGAGGTCAACACCTTGGTCGTGGCCGCCACCGCGGGTCGATACTCCTCGGAGGTGATCGGTCGTCAGGTGCCGATGGACGGCTCCACCACGGGCGGTGTCGCGCGGCGCGGCCTACCGCTCATCACCGACTCCTTCCAGTACCCGATCGAGGGGTTCACCGACGTCGGTGAACGCTCCGCGATCGTGATGCCGCTGATCGCCGATGGCGCGGTGCTCGGCGTCATCGCCGTCGCCCGGGACCCGCAGCAGTCGCCCTTCGGCGACGATTACCTCGAGCTGGTCAGCGACTTCGCCCGGCACGCGGCCATCGCCCTGGCGCTCGCGGCGGGCCGCGAACACGCTCTCAACCAGGAACTCGCACAAGCGGACAGCGTCGATGAGGCGGTGAACGCCGCGGCGGAGGAACTGCGCCGGCTGTGGCGGGCCCGCCGCGTCGTCGCCGTCACCTTCCCGGCTCAGAATTCCTCCACCGGAACCGCCTATGGCCCACCGCAAGTCGTATCTGTCGGTGAGGCCGCGCAGTGGGAAGACCTGCCGACCCATACCCAGCGCATGCTCAGCCAGCTGCGTGAGGGCGACCTGCTCACGCCCAGCACAGGTGAGCCCGGGACGGCGGGCATCGCGCTGCAGCACCCCGAGGGCGTACTCGTGGTCTGGATCGATCTGGCCGAACGTCGGTCGTTCACCCTCGAAGACCAAACCCTGCTGACCGTGCTGGCGGGCCGGCTCGGCCAGGGCCTGCAGCGCGTCCATCAGGTCGATCAGCAGCGCGAAACCGCCTTGGCGCTGCAGCACGCGATCCTGGGTCCCGCTGATCTGCCACACGGGTTCGCCGTGCGCTATCAGGCCGCCAGCCGGCCCCTGCAGGTGGGCGGCGACTGGTACGACATCGTCGAGCTCGACGACGGCCGAATCGCGATGGTCGTCGGCGACTGCGTGGGGCATGGCCTGGCCGCCGCGACCGTGATGGGGCAGGTGCGCAGCGCGTGCCGTGCGTTGCTGTTCGAAAACCCAAGTCCCGGGGCGGCTCTCGCCGGGATGGATCGCTTCGCGGCGCGGCTGCCCGGCGCGCAATGCACCACCGCGGTCTGCGCGGTGCTCAACCCCGAGACCGGCGAGCTGGTGTATTCCAGTGCCGGGCACCCGCCGCCCATCCTGGTCCACGCGGACGGCACCACCCAGATGCTCGACGACGGTCACACGATCGCATT